>DUKC01000050.1:304-3266 GCA_013329495.1 Thermoplasmata archaeon | reverse complement strand
CTTCAATCGCTTTTATTTTCTATACTCCAGTTGAAGCGCTTCGAATGGTGGTTTCATGTATGGAGGGCAGTGTGATCTCAGGGAATAACCAAAACCATGTTATTCCTATTATGATCAGTATTGCGAGAGCTATCACTGTATTTCTTCTCTCTCTCTTATCTAGCTTTTCAACAAGGCTCCTATACACAACTAAGAACACGAGCAAACCAACAAAGAGTTTGAGGTCTAACGAAAAAAGTGCTATGATCGAAAAAAGAGCTGTTAACCCATATACCAAGCTGTCTATCCTCTTTTTCAAATCTTCATCCATTCTTCTGCCCCAGTTTAACTTCCGCTCTCTATTTATAGGACTGTTTCTTCTTTTTACTCAACCAAATCTAAAGTGACCTAGTCACGTTATAGGATTTTTTGTTTTTATCCCTCAATGGATCATTACAACAGGTATATAAAGATTTTACTCTGAGCTGCTCCATAGAATTTCATACTTGCAGGATGATCACTCATTTTTATTGTTTCATTCAAAAGACTTGTTGAAATTGGCATTAGGACAAAACTCTGAATTAGCTTTAAGATAACTATCTTTTTTCTTCTCAGTCTTTATCTAATTCCTTTTTTTATTGAGTTGTGTATCAACAAATCTATCTCCTTCTTCTTAATCTGTTCGTCTACCTCTAGAATTATNNTAGCTTTTTCGTTTATAAAAAACTTAAAATCATATTGAACGTTCGACAGTATCAATCCTTCAGAAGGTGCTGTCTCAAAATCTATTCTTTGATTCGGTTTTGACAGGGCATTCTCAATCGACTCTTTATTCACTTTCCCTACTCCAACTTCAACCAGCGCTCCAACGATCTTCCTCACTTGCCTCCACAAAAAGCTCTTGGCGATGAAGGTGAATTTGATGAAGCTGGCTGTTTCTTCAACCTGCAATGCATCAAGCTTTGATTTGGTAGCTTTCCCCTGATCACGCTTACAGAAATTCTTAAAGTCGTGTTCACCCACAAAAAGAGAAGCTGGCTGTTTCATTTCCCTGACATCAAGGCCGTTCTTCGGCAAAAAATAGTTGTAGGTTCTCAGAATCGCTTTCCTCGGAGAAAAATCGTCTGCCACTTCTCTTGCTGCCCAGATCCACACGCTTTTCAGCTTTGAGTTCACAGCACCGGGCAACACTTCCAAAGAAAAATTGGTGTTGAATGCGCAAACATTGCCGATAGCGCTTACTCCTTTATCTGTGCGAGAAGCTGATTGAAAATTGGCAGACTCTAAGGTGTCTATTGCCTTGACTCTCTTTAACGCTTTTGTGAGCTCACCCTCTACGGTAAGGAGGTTAGGCTGTCTGGCGTAGCCTGCGAATCTCGTTCCATCATACGCAAACTTTAACGCAACTCTTTTCATCGAATGTTAATTAATCTATGGGAATTTATAAGCTTGCAAAAACAATCTCCGCTGCAAGCAAATTGCTCTCGTTAATGAGGACAGGCGTGTTTGTTGGCCTTTTGATGTCAAAGGTTGACTGACGTTCGAACTTAAACAAATTCGAGATAACGCCTCAGCTCCTGCATCAGACAGTTTTTTCCTTTATGGTGAAAGTCGTCGAAGCAGTGTGGCCTCCCAGATCCGCGGATAAAGTGTAGTCTCCTGGCCGGAATTGGCCTTCTGGCATGCTTTCTGGTCGCCAGCTATAGTATAAACTTTTACTGGGCTGGAGCTTAACATCTTTTATCATAGACTCGTGTATCTTCTGACTTTCGAGAGTTATCTTTAAGGATAAATCTCCCCCAATCTCCTTGTAGCCCACGTTGCTTATTTTGAATTTTACAGGCTCGTTGACCTTATAAACCTCCTTGCTCGTTTTCAGCTCTATTTGCTTTGAAGATGCCTCGTAATACGCCATCAAGAATTCATCCCACAAACTGTCTGAAACAAAATCAAGAAAATCGGCAGATGCGTAATATGCTCTGAAGTTCCAAATCTGTTCAGGAAAATAGATGGATAATCCATACGAATCCTTTGAATCCCTGGCATGAACCTCGGCTACCACCGTCTCACTTACCAAACGCATGACCTCTCTTGCACCCTGCTTTACTTTTCCATCGCCTGTTTCCTCCTCCAGATTCTTGGCAAAGTCATAGAGATCTATGTAATAAGGATTGTCATAACAGTGAGTTAGAGAACGCGCTGATTCTATGTCTTCCGAGAATCTTTCGATGTTTTTTATTAAGATGTTGGCCAAAGAATCAATCGCACTCACCAAAGGCTCTAGCTTCTTTGAATCTATCGCACTCTGGGTAGAAGATCCCCCTTTTCCATAGTATTCACCATACGCCCTCACTATCTCTTTCGAGAACTCTTCGGGTGAGATGTCTGGATTTTCTGTCAGCTTGTTTAGAACCTGGTAGTCCCATCCCTCGTTAGGAACAAGTTCTTCGGACCCTACTGTGAAGTCGGCGTAATTTCGTGCCAGCCAACTTATCTCAATCATCTGCATCAGGCATGCATCAAAACCTATAATATCCAGTTTTGTCTTTTTAAGGGCGTCCTTTATCTCGGGTATGGTTAGATAGTCTCCGTCTGTTCCATCGTAGCTAACGCCCTTGAAGAGAAGATCAAACCCTTTCCCCCCATACCCTGTTACTCCGCTTCCGTGATCCCATATCACCAAGACCTCTCTGCTTGCGGGATACTCGTTCTTTACCCACTTGACAAATCGCTTTAACGTGGAGGGATCTCCCATGTTAACTTCGTATCCCTTAATGACCTTGCCCCTGTCATCCACGGGAAACGAGTGAATCGTCTCCTCATCATCATCGTTAACCACTCTGAGTATACTGGAGTCACCATTCTCAGGACCGTCCAACAAAACGATGATGTTTACATCTGACGTAGATCCTGCCGTTTCCATTTCATTTATATCCCATAACGCTGCTTCGTACAGGTTGTTGTCGGCATTTAGGAATACCAT
>DUKC01000050.1:0-182 GCA_013329495.1 Thermoplasmata archaeon | reverse complement strand
ATATTTTTCGTATAAATTTTAGCATGGTAAAAAGGGCCATAGGAAAAATTAAATATTTGAATTGTTATTATTAGCAGGTAACCTACCCTCCACTGAACCCGTGGTTCCGTTGTGACAGAGAGAAGAGAATATGAAAGTAAAGAAGAAAGTAACCATAATTCTTATTATTGTGTTGCTCGTAG
>DUKC01000181.1 GCA_013329495.1 Thermoplasmata archaeon | reverse complement strand
ATCTTCGATTTTTGAGCACATAGATTGAAAAGATTCTGGAAGAGATTTCTCTATGGAAGCTTAGCTACACTCGATAGAGCTCTGGTGTCTATCATATGTTACCCTCTAACAATTTATGGGGGTGTTTATCTTGACACCGTCCAATACATTAAAGGAAAAATATAAATATCATTCAAAGAGCAAAGTAGTGGGAAGGGGGACAAAATCATGAAATACGATGTGATAGTTATAGGCGCGGGCGCTGGAGGAAGTGCTTGCGCTGCATTGCTATCTGCACGTGGATATAAAACTCTGCTGACCGAGAAAAACAATTGGGTTGGGGGAAAAGCCGCCACGGTTGAAAAATTCGGGCATAAAGTGGATTTGTTCGCTCATTTGTTGGCAGGGGGAGGCGCCGAGGTAAAAAAGGTTTTAGAAGAAACAGGGAAGTCAGGTACTTTGGAAATAATAGCAAAAGACCCTGTCATATGTTTCGTTACTGAAGACGGCACCCATCTCGGATTCGGTTTTGAATATCTGAAAGATATGCTGAGTGGTATCCTAGTAGATACAGACGAGGAACTTGAACGAACGTATGAAATAACCTTAGATCAATATTTGAAGGAGATAAACGCTCCCGGGCCTCTGCGCGCTGCTATGAACGTTATGACCTTGATGTATTTTGTCATTTCTGCGAAGTACGCATCGGCCGGTGAATTCATCCTTTCGAGTAAAAAGATAATTGAGGGAGATCCTCCCATTGGTTACCCAAAGGGCGGTATAGGAAAAATAGCTGAAACTTTTGTTGATACACTTAAAGAAAATGGAGGAGAACTTCTGAGGAAAAGAGTAGAGAAAATATTAGTTGAGGAGGGGAGAGCATTGGGTGTTAGGGCGGATGACGGTAGCATATACGAAGGAAGAGCCATAGTGAGTAATGCTGGGATCCAAGCTACTGTTTTAAAATTGGTTGGTGAGGATCATTTTACAAAAGAATATATCGATCGAGTAAAATCCCTCTACCCGTCGCTTGGTGCCATTAGGATCTGGTATTTTTTGGACACCAAGCTGGTCTCTGAACCCTCTTTAGTATACATGCCCACGAGTATGCCATCTAAAGAAATTCGAGAAGGTGAGAGAAACTTGCCCGAACCAGGAGGATATGTCATGGTTCCATCAAATTTTGATCCGGATCTCTCACCCCATGGTAAACAGGTTTTGATCGCTACGATGTCAGCCCCTGCTCACCAAAAATTTGATCAGAAGGAAGCCAATGGATGGTTTGACGTTCTTCACGATACGGTTAAAAAGATGATTCCAAATCTTGAAGAGCATATCGAGCATGTGGATTACAGGTCCTCCGATTTTATTGCAAAGATTTCGGGAAGGGATGGAATTATGGATAAGGTCGGTGGAGAGTGTATTGGTCTATCTCAAACCCCATCACAAGTCGGCAAAAACAAGCCCGATCCAAGATCTCCGATCGAAGGGTTATTCCAGGTTGGTGCAGATGCTGGAGGCGTTGGTATTGGAGTAGATCTAGCTGTCAATTCAGCAAGGAATGTCTCAAAGATAGTTTCGGATTATCTGAAATAATTTCATATTTTAGCTAATTCTTGTTTTTCAAAAACTAGGCGATTACGAGTGATAGGGAAATTAGATCTTTCATAACATTTTTATTACAACAACTGAAAAATGGGTATGGCTCCATTAACTCCAGAGATTATATCTTTCTTTACTTCTCTACCGCCAATCATTTTGACTTTTTTGCCTATGAGATCTAGTGATGCGGCATCGGCTTCAATATCCGAAAGATGACCCAATATAAATCCCCCCTCATCTAATTTGATATGAGCAATGATTAAAGGCGCAATATCTTCCATCCAAGTTGGAGCAACTCGTACAACTGTAAATGTATTTATTTCTCCCGTACCATTAAATTCGATGATGTTCAAATCTGTGCTATAACATTTCGGGCAGATCATTCTAGGCGGATGAATATAATTACTACATTTATTACACTTTAATCCAAGTATTCTTCCACCCAATAGATTTTTTGTATACGTTTCAAATGTAAGTTTATAATCAATCATTTTTTACCTCCTCAAAATAATAGTGGTTATCGTGCCAAATTCTCCACCCATATTATCAGCTAATCCTACTTCTACTTTATTTACCTGTCTTTTCCCCGCATCTCCTCTCAATTGTTCTACTATCTCATGTATTTGTGCACAGCCGGTAGCACCTATTGGATGTCCTTTGGCCTTTAAACCTCCGCTTGTATTTATGGGTAATTTTCCATCGATGGCAGTCTCTCCCTCTTTTTCAGCCTTCCAGCCATGTCCCCTCTCAAAAAGTCCCAATGCCTCTATCGCAATGATCTCAGCACTTGTAAAACAATCGTGAACCTCTGCGATATCTATGTCCTTTGGTTCTATTTTAGCTTGTTTATATGCCTTTTTAGAAGATACTGCCCTACCTATTGGATATGTAATATCTGATTGGGTACAAAGGGACCCTTGGGATGATTGCCCCACACCCGCAACATAGATGGGTGTATCTGTAAGTTTTTTTGCTTTCTCAGCTGAAGTGAGTACAAGTGCAGCAGCACCGTCTGAGAAAGGACAACAATCATATAATTTTAAAGGATCTGCAACTTTTGGGCTTTGTAGTACTGTATCTATTGTAATTTCTTTTTGGAGATGCGCTTTTGGATTTAACGCACCATTATGGTGATTTTTAACACTTACACAAGCCAGGGCCTCCTCCCCAGCCTCTTTGGAAATATCGTATTTCTTCATATATCGATTTGCCGCCATTGCAAAAATACCGGGAAATGTCAATCCCGTAAATTGGGTATACCGCTGATCCGCGCTACATTGAAATACCCTTGTTGCCCACCCTGTTGGTCTCAATGTCATGTTTCTCTCTGTACCCGCTACGAGTACCGTATCATTATACCCAGCAGCAACTTCCCTATATGCGTGTATAAATGCGACTGCAGAAGATGCACATGCACCCTCAAACGTCGTTGAAGGGATCTGATGCAAACCTATTTCCTCAGCCGCATGCGCACACATATTTACTTGCCCCTCATTTATTGCACCTGCACAATTACCCAAATATAATTCTTCGATATTTTTTGGCTCTATATCAGAGTTGTATATACTATCCAATGCCGCTTCAGCAAACATCTCTAACTCTGTTTTGTTTGATCTACCGAATTTTGTCATGCTTGTACCTACTATTGCCACATCTCTAATAGACATTTTTTATCACTCTCCTTTAAATTTAATGACCTTTTCATATTTAATCTTTCAATCTTTCTAACGTTTGGAAACATTTTTACCTCAAAGTATTAATTGGCTTCTAATTAATCAATATCTACTTTTAGTTAGTCGATATCTATATAATAATCTACTAAATCTTCATGTCTTATCCGTGGCAACTCCTTATTAATACCTGCAAGGTATTTGGCCACATCTTTCATTCCCCTTATGTCATAGTCCGTCATGATCGCAATCGTCTCCATGACTGGAGAACCACCCCCGTGCATACCCGCTATTTGGAGCCATCCGGCGATACCAGAACAGGCGATGTTCTCTATGAGCCTGAACGTTCTGTGCACATATTCAGATGAAACTTTTGGATTACGCGCCATGTATTTGTCGACCAAATTCCCGGTCTCTTCACTATAAAAGTCTCCTTCGGGTGGTAGAGTGGCGGCAAGACCACCAGCAAGATCGATGAGAAGATCGTATTCGTGGTAAATATTTTCCCCCGCCAATCTTCTCCCTGCATTTGCATATACTGGATCGGGAACGTATGTCCCAGATGGTGACTTTTTGGCGAATTGTGCACTTGCAACTCCGGCCGCATACACGAGTTCGGCCAACCCGATGAACTTAGAGAGTTTTTCTCTAACGTGAGTTGCTCTTTCAATACCATTACATTCTGCCACCAAGGCGGACGATCCACCCAATATATCGCTAACTGCGGGTTTACAACCCGTATAACTATGTCTGTGGAAGAGTGCAAAGAGTAAAGCAAGGTTTCTTGATAGTTCCCATTCTCCACACATGAACACCCTTTCCCACGGAACAAATACGTTATCAAATATGATCATAGAATCGGATACGCCGGTATGGGCAATGGGAGCATCTAATTTTTGCCTTTTACGCAGAAATGCAGGCCTAGTTACAAGTTTAACTCCATCTGCATCACCAGGAACTGCAAAAGCAACCGCATAGTCTTTATCATCTTCTCTCATGGCGCGAGTGGGGAGAACGACGATCTCATCTGAGTAGGGTGGAATGGTGATGCTTTGCTTTGCGCCTCGAACGATGATTCCATCACCTTTTCTTTCTACGACGTGTACGTATAAATCTGGATCTGCTTGATCATGGGGCCTTTTGCTCCTATCTCCTTTCGCATCTGTTTGAGCACACGCCCCTACTATATCATTTTCTTGCCAGTATTTAAGATATTTAATAAAACGTCCATAAT
>DUKC01000006.1 GCA_013329495.1 Thermoplasmata archaeon | reverse complement strand
TCAGTTTGTAAGCAAAAAGTTCAAAAGCAATGAGAACATATATTAATTTCACAAGAAAAAGTTTAAGTAGTAAAAACAGTTAGAAAACGATATTAAGAAGATATTAAGAAATAGCAACGTAAAAGGAGAACCAAAAAAGAAGAAAAAAGAATAGCTAGAGAAGGATGTGCATGTCAAAGTTCACATCCGGACGAGAGTGTAAATTGTGTTAGGTTTTTTTAATAAAGAAAAAAAAGGAGGTGAAAAATGAATATTTATGTGGGTAATTTGTCACGTGATGTCACAGAAGAAGATCTAAAGAGCGCTTTTGAAGAGTTCGGTCAGGTCGCTTCCGCATCTGTAATAAAAGATAAGTTTACTGGGCAATCCCGAGGATTCGGGTTTGTGGAGATGCCGACAAAAGGAGAAGCAGAAGCCGCAATGGCAGGTCTAAATGGCAAAGAACTGAAAGGACGAGCCATTCGAGTAAACGAAGCCAAGCCTCGTTCTGAAAGCCGTCAGGGTGGCGGAAGGCGCTCGTGGTAGTTCGACGCAAGTGTAACGATACACGTTAATGCAATTCCCTAACAGTTCACAACTAGAGTTCATAACTAGTTTCGTAAAAGCTTTGTCAAAATCAAGTCCTTTTTTTATATCTTTTTATTTTTTATTCATTTTCAGTATTTGTCACTGTATTTCATAAAACACTGAGCTACAACAAAGCCGTTTGCAAGTAGTGTATGCAGGGAGGTAACTACCCTCAAACAAAGTAAGTTTTATAAGCTCCGATTTTTTTTAGAAATGAGATGGTACTAAATGAAAGAATATTTTTTCCCTCACTCAATAAGAGAAGCAATCTCTCTGCTAGAAAGCAAAAAGAACATCAAACTCATAGCGGGAGGGACAGAAATAAATCTCAAGCACAAGGATGTCGACTACTTCGTGGATATCACAAACCTTGGTCTAAGCTATATCAACAAATCAGCTAAAGACCTAAGAATTGGGGCAACAACAACTGTTGCAGAACTCGAGGAAAGCGTCTTACTAAAAAGTAAGCAATTTAAGGCACTGCATCAAGCGGCACACAAATTCACTCAATCAGTGAAACATCTTGCCACAATAGGCGGAAGTATAGCCGAGGGCGTCCCATCCTCCGATTTAGCACCAGTATTAATAGCTCTGAATGCAAGGGCAGTTCTGGTCGGCTCAGAAGGCGAAAGGGTGGTGCGACCCAAGGAACTGTTTAAAGGATTAAGAAAAACCGCGATAAAGAAAGATGAAATAATAAAGGAATTCATTTTACCTCTCTGGGGTGAGGACACGACAAGCTCCTTTCAAAAGGTTGGTCGAACCGAAGACGACCTTGCCATGACCAGCCTGGCCATTCGCTTAACGATGGGCGACGGCAATGTGAAAGATGCGGGTGTAGGATTAGGTCTTGCAGGATCGTCTCCGCTAAAAGCTGAGCAAACAGAGAACTTTTTGAGATCAAATGGCTTGCTGATTGAAAAAGCATCAGATATCTTGATTAAAGAAACGAACCCAAGGACGAGTCTGAGGGCTTCTAGAGAGTACCGACTGGAGCTTGAAAAGGCGTTGTTTAAGAAGGCAATTCAGGAGTGTCGTGAGGAGTTAAAATGAGGTTGCATCTCAGAATCAATGGAGAGAGACGAGAGCTTGAAGTTGATCCCTCCAAGCACTTATTGGATGTGATTAGAGAAGACCTTGGGCTCACTGGAACCAAGTATGGATGCGGAACTGGAGAGTGTGGGGCCTGCACTATCCTGCTGGATGGAAAGCCTGTTCCATCCTGTCTGATGCTGGCAGCCCAGGCCAACAACAGGGAGATAACGACGATCGAAGGAGTTCAAGCTCACCCGCTTTTTAAAAGAATAAAAGAGGCTTTCATAGCAAAGGGTGCGGTTCAGTGCGGCTATTGCACACCAGCCGTAGTTCTGACAGCTCTCTACCTGTTAGAAAAAAAGCCGAGACCAACCCTAAATGAGATAAAAGAAGCTGTCTCGGGCGTTTACTGCAGATGCGGTTGCTATCAAAAAATAATAGATGCAATAGAACTCGTAGCAAAAGGGGAGAAAGCGCAATCCGCCTCTTCAGCCCAATCGCATGTCGTTGGAAAGAAAGTTGCAAGGATAGATCTCGAGGACAAAATCACGGGCAAGACCATCTATACAGTTGATCTAAAGCCATATGCGATGCGCAGTTTTGATAATCTGCTTTTCCTCAAATTCTTGAAGAGCCCCCATCCATTTGCTGAGATAAAGTCGATCGACGCGAGGGAGGCAGAATCGTTGAAGGGTGTAGAGCTTGTCTTGACCCACAAGAACATTCCCGAGGTTGAGTTCACCACGGCAGGTCAGACTTACCCAGAACCATCTCCATATGATACGAGAGTCCTCAACAATCCGGTCAGATACGTGGGAGAACCTGTTGCTGTGGTTGCGGCAAGCAGTGAAAAAATTGCCGAAGATGCACTAAGACTAATCAGAGTCAAGTACAAACCGCTGGAGCCAGTCTTTGATCCGGCTGAGGCTTTGAAGTTGGGCGCTCCAAAGATTCATCCAAACGGCAACTTGGTCGGTGAACTCCACAAAAAGATAGGCGATGTTAAAAAGGGATTTAGGGAGGCAGAAGTAAAACTGGAGAGAGAATACGAGACCCAAATCCAGAAGCACATCCATCTGGAACCCTACGCATGCCTCGCCCATTGGAATGAGGGGAAGCTGATGGTCGAGACCTCCAGCCAGGTGGTCTTTCACTGCAGGCGAATTCTTTCGCACATTCTGAACCTACCGATGGGGAAAATAAGGGTGAGATCATGGGCCATTGGCGGTGGATTTGGAGACAAACAGGAACTGACTCTCGAGCATTACGCATCTTTGGTAACCCTAAAAACTGGAAAACCTGTCTGGGTTTCTCTCAACAGGGAAGAACAGTTCTATCTCTCCAGGCGGAGGCATTCGGCAAAGGTAAAAATTGGACTTGGGGCAAAGCGCTCGGGAGAGCTCACCGCCATCTCGATGGAAGCGCTGGTGGATACAGGAGCCTACGGAGCACACGGGACGACCGTGACGATCAACATTGGCGGCATGACCCTGCCCCTGTACACCAAAAATTGCAAGAACATCGCTTTTGATGCCAGGATTGCTTATACAAACAAACCGATTGCAGGGGCGTTCAGAGGCTACGGAACTCCCCAAGGAGCTTTTCCGTTGGAATGCGCAATGGATGAACTCGCAGAACGTCTAAGAGTCGATCCAATCGAACTCAGGCTGAAGAACATCATAGCTGAGGGCGATGTTGATCCCATATCAGAGATTCTCAGCGAGGGGGGTAAAGCAATACCAAGAAGAATAAACTCCTGTAAGCTGGAAGAGGCGCTGATAGAAGGTAGAAAGCTTTTTGACTGGGACAAAAAGAGAGGAAAGGGGATAGGAGTTGCGTGTGGAATGAAGGGAAGCGGAGTGGCAGGCTATGAGCTTGCAGCCTCGCTGGCCCGGCTAAACGAGGATGGGACGGTCACCCTAACTATGGGGGCTTCTGATATTGGTCAGGGCGCCGAGTCGGCAATGGCCCAGATAGGTGCCCAGGCAATCGGAGTAAACCTGGAAGACGTTGAAGTGATTGCTGCCGACACGGACCGAACTCTGTTTGACATGGGAACCTATGCGTGCAGTGTGACCTATGTAACGGGCGAAGCTGTCAGGCGAGCGGGAGCCGATCTCAAGCAAAGGATATTGAAGCGTGCCGCCGGTTTCATGGGAAAAGAAGCAAGGGATCTGGATATCAAAGATGGAAAGGTCTACGTTAAGGCAAAACCAGGTGAGTTCACGACTCTGAAAGAGGTTGCCACCTCGGCGGTCTATGGAGATGAGAGGGAGCAACTTGCCGGAATAGGCAATGCAGAGGATTTTTTAAGTCCCCCACCATTCACAGCTCATTTTGTTGAAGTGAAGGTTGACAGGCAGACGGGACGCGTAAAAATTGAACGATATCTAAACCTGACAGATATAGGGGCGGTTGTGAATCCCGTTGCTGCCGAGGGACAGCTCGAAGGATCGATAGTTCAGGGGGTTGGCTACGCTCTTTTTGAAGAAGTTAAGATTGACAAGCAGGGAAACATACTAAATCCCGATTTCACAAACTACAAGATTCCTTCTGCACTTGATCTGCCAAAAATTGAGACCAAGTTCTTGAAGAGCTACGAATCTTCCGGACCTTTTGGAGCAAAAAGTGCAGGGGAGATAGGTTTTGGTCCTGTCGCCCCAGCGATAGCAAATGCCATTTACGATGCTATAGGAGTGAGGTTTAGGGAGTTGCCCATAACTAGGGAAAAGATTGCAATGGCAAAACAAAAGTCGAAGGCCTTGCATTAAAATATATTTATTGAACCTTTAA
>DUKC01000202.1:12925-27002 GCA_013329495.1 Thermoplasmata archaeon | reverse complement strand
AGTTTGGTGTTGTGGCTATAATATTTTTGTTCGTCCTGCTCTCTCTGGGATCGTTAGTCTCAGAGGGGCAACCGTGGTACCAACCGACTAATTCTTTGGAACAGTATTTGCCACCCGATGTTGTCGAGCACCTGAAAATACTTGGTTACAGGACGCCAGCCCAATTCGTGGCGTTGGCCAATAGCAACAGAGGGTTGCTCGAAAAGGAGCTTGCTTTTCAAGTTCCTGCTACCGAAATGAACCAGATACTTGCTCAGATGCAACCCGCGGTGCAGAATATTGGATGGAGACCAGTTTATCCTTGGGAGCAGCCGGTTGGCTTGAGATTAGACAGGGGATTCCAAATTATTCGTTGGCAAGAACTTCTGAATAGATATGGGATAGTTATTCCTGGATTTGGAGAGATAAACAACATACCCTACTGTAAACCCATAAAACACCAGGGTGACCGAGGGACCTGTGTAGCATTTGGCTCAGTTGCGTTCCTTGAATTTGAGTTTGTTAACCACAAAGGTTTTTCAAGGAACCTGGATCTCAGTGAGCAGTACTTCTTTTGGGCTTGCAAGGAAAGGGATGGTATGCCTTGGGCTGAGGGAACAAACATGGAGGCCGGAAGAGATGTGATGAAGTATGAGGGTACCTGTCGTGAGGTGACCTGGCCATACTCATCGATTCCTTCTGCAAGTCCGGGCCAAGGTCCTCCTCCTCTGAATGCGGGATCGGAAGCGAAGGAGTATGTATACACCAACATAGAATATATTGGGTCTACGTATGCTTTAGAGTTGAACGACATAAAGGGGAGTCTGAGGCAGAAACACATAGTGGTGTTTGCAGTACCAGTTTTCTCATCTTGGTATCACTCCGAAGAAACAAAAAGAACGGGAGAGATCACAATGCCTCTAAAAAAGGATGGCACAGAAGGAGGGCACTGCATGGTGTTGGTAGGCTACAGGGATGACAAGGAGTACCCCGGTGGAGGATACTTCATTGTTAGAAACTCTTGGGGTACTGAATGGGCCTATCAGTCGAGATATGGTGCCGGCTACGGAACAATACCATACGCATACTTGCAAGAATACTGGTATGGAGGGTGGATAGCGAGCTAAAAGAGTTTTTAACTAGCTCTTCTTTTTTTATTATTGGCTCATTGAAAAAAAGCACCCGCGACATTGTGAGCGAAAAGAGGAGGTGAATCATGCAGAAAAAAATGGCAGTATCTTTGATCATTATTGGTACAGCATTGCTCAGCGGTTTGGTCATGGCTGCTGACCAGCCACAACAATCTAAGAAAGCTATGAAGGTGCAGAAAGGAGAGACGTTTGAAATATCGATTCAACAGGCCCTCACACCATGGAGCGAATGGATATGCACAGGCTATGGTAAGGGACATCTGAAATATTTGGGAAAGGAGAGCAGAGCGCCAACGGAGGATCCCCAAATAATGGGAGCGACGTACAAAGTTTTTAAATTTAAAGCAATAAAGGCAGGAAAAGCAGAGGTTGAATTGAGTTATTGCAGAGTGGATGAAGAAAGCAAACCTGTTGAAGTATTGAAGATAAGAACCTACCAAATAACAATCGGGGATTGAGTAGACAAGGTTTTTCATCTCAGATTCAAAGAGCTGAAATGGCAAATTCACTGGGGGTCTTTTCCTTTTTTCATATTGCCTCAGGTTGGATACTTTCCAGTCAGGCAGCCAAGGCAAAGACTCCCCTTTGGGAGTCCGATGGATTTGACCAACCCGTCAATGCTAGAATAGCCGAGAGAATCGGCCCCTGTTGAGAGGCGAATTTCTTCGATAGATCTCTTCGATGCAGCAAGCTGTTTTTTGGTTTTCATGTTGATACCAAAATAACATGGAGCTCTGATGGGAGGTGTGGCAATGCGCACGTGAACTTCTTTCGCCCCCTCATTTTTGAGCATGTGAACGATCCAACCAATGGTGGTGCCTCGGACTATGGAATCATCGACCAGCACCACTCTCTTGCCTTTTATGACTCCTTTAACGGGATTTAGTTTGAGTCTGACTCCAAACTTTCTTTTGGCTTGCGTTGGCATGATGAAGGTTCGAGGCACGTACCTGTTCTTCATGAGACCTTCTTGGTAGGGTATGCCACTCTCTCTTGAGTAACCCAAGGCATGAGACCTGCCAGAATCAGGGATAGGAACCACAACATCTGCCTCAACGCTGTGCTCTCTGGCCAGCGACCTGCCGATTTCTTCTCGAACAGCTTGCACCTCTTTTCCTTGAAGAAAGGAGTCTCCTCTCGCAAAATACACGTATTCAAACATGCAATAGGATGGCGAGCCTTTGACTCGAGCAATGGTTTCTGCCTTCTGGGGAGTGATTTTTATTATTTCACCCTCCCCCACGTCCCTAACTAGCTTTGCGCCGAGTATATCAAGAGCAACACTCTCTGAAGCGACAACACAGCTTCTCTCGGTTTGGCCGATGCATAAGGGCCTTATCCCGTGAGGATCCCTAGCTGCAAACAACTCACCATCTGCGAACACGATCAAAGAGTAGGCTCCCCGTAGTTGTCTCATTACCTGCTCCATTGAAGTTCCAAAATCGTTGGTTTGCGACAGCAGGCTCGCAAGCAACAAAGCGATAACTTCACTGTCTGAGTTGCTTTTAGGCCATATCCCTCTCTGCTTCAACGATCTTCTGAGTTGAGGCGCATTGGCTATTTCTCCGTTGTGAGCCAGGATCACTTTCTTTCCGTGAACACTCACTTTAAGGGGTTGAACATTCTTTACACCCTTGCTTCCTGCTGTCGAATATCTAACATGTCCCATGCCTACGTTTCCTTTTAGTCTGCTTAACTTCTTTGGTTCAAAAGCATCTTTTATTAGCCCGCTCCCGTAGATAGAAGAAAGTTTGCCCTGCCTCTCATCCCATGTTACCATACCAGCGGCTTCTTGCCCTCTGTGTTGAAGAGCGTAGATGCCTGAGTAGATCAGAGAACCTACCTCCTGGCTGCTGCTGATTCCAAAAACGCCGCAGGAGTGTTTGATTTTCTCTTCGGAGTCTAAATAGCCCAATTCTTTAAGCTTTCCCATCAAGTAATAAATAATGGTTAATATTATTTAGTATGTTCCTCTAGCAAGTCCGCCGCTGTAGCTTAGTGGTAGAGCAGCTGATTCGTAATCAGCAGGTCGGGGGTTCAAGTCCCCTCAGCGGCTTCGAACTTTAAAGTCTCCCCCAATATGGAATTTACCTTTTTTTGGAGCGTGCACAAATCTTACACGCATCCATTTGCTTGAGCTTCATTCCTATAATGTAAATAAAGCAGGTCACAGCTATAGTGATGAGTGGGGGAGGGATGCTGTACGGATTGGGTATTATACCAAAGTCCAATGAGGCTTCTAACGAACCTCCAATAATTAAGGCCGTTGCTGCTATAGGGTTTACCCTTTCTTTCCTCTCTAATGCTGTCCTTTTTTTCAATCCAAGCCTTGATAGAAAATAGTAATCGGTAACCATAATGCCAATAACAGGAATAGTTAATGAACCAAAGAAATACATTATGTAGCCATAATCTTCTAAGCTTATCAGCGCGGATAAAAAGGAAGCTACTATCCCCAGCACCACAGCCACTTCCCATCTTTTAACTTTTGGTATAACCTCTGAGAGAGCTAGGGAGGTCGAATACAAGTTGTTGTCATTGCTTGTCCATGCACCCAAAAACACCAAAAGAAAACCCAAGATACCCCCTGCACTTATCATCACCAGCCCGAGCTCTGTCGAGCCAACGCAAGAGCCGATAATCATCGCTGCTATTGGTTGTATTATTGCGACTGGAAGAACGAAGATAAAGAGAGCCTTAAAGTTGTCCTTAACCGCGCGAGAAAACCTCATAACATCGGGAGAGATCACAGCACCCATTGCCATACCTCCCACTATCATTGATATGGCAGCTGCAAAACTTATGGGTTCTCCTATTGGCGCTTTAGACACAGCCTCAACAAAACTTTCTGGAGCTTTTAAGCTGCTCTTTACTGCTAGGTAGATCATCGCTACAAAGGTGTAGACCGCACTTGGGCGGCTGAGAAATTCAATTGCCCTGTAACCCAGAAGGGCGGTTATCATCATCAGCAAACCTCCCAGCAGACTCAAAAGGGCGGCATTTCCTAAACCAATAAGTGCAACAGTGCTCTCACCAAATGCTCTCGCCTGGATTGCAAACCAACCAAATCCGCAGATAGCAACAATAATCGATACCAAGTGTGAACCCCACAAACCAAAGCTCTCTTTCGCCATCATGTAGGTGGACAATCCAGTTTTGGTACCTATGCTGCCTTGGATAAACATAAGAGTTAGAAATATTATAAATCCTACAATCTCTGCTAATATCGCTTCCCGAAAGGGCAGACCACCTATCAGGATAAGCCCCTCAATTATTGAGGGCACACATATATACACGCCAATCCAGACCAAGCCTATAGACCACCAAGGTTTTCTCGCTGATGCAGGAACAGGCTCTCTAGGAAAGTCTTCCCCTTTTTCGAGGAATTTTTCTATTTTTTTCAGGGTCTTCATGCGGATGGTCCTTTCACTCTCTCATGAGTTCTTTAGCTAGTTTTACTAATTCTGGATGAACATATTCGCCATTTTTTATGATTTCAATCCCATCCCCTATCACGGTGGGATTTAGACATACTCCATCAGTGTGGCTGCTCGCAGTGCCGACATTTCCTTTGAAGCTCTCCGATTGATTTCCGAACCCCCACTCTACCGCGCCCCAGATTCTTTCATCCTCGAGAATGTTGCCACTTAATCTTGCACCGGGATTACAGCCATAAGAGAGATGTGCTATTTTGAGCATGTTAGGATCCTTGAAGCTCTTCAACCATCTTTCAAAGAGTTTTGCCTCCTTTTTGCCTTCTATTTTTTCAACATTTCCTTCTTTTATCCCCACTGCAATAGGATCTTTTAACAACCCAAGCGGTGGCCACGCGGAACCATCAAAAACGATCGTTCCATTTATCGTTTCTTCAATAGGAGCCCAATCAACCTGTCCAAACAGCATATACTCTCCAGGTCCTGCAACATTTCCCTCTGCAAGGACGGGTCTCCGTGCATCATTTTCAAACGTTATTTGAGATCCTCTGGGGGTCGCAATCGTCATGTGCTTGGTTTTTCTTGTTATTTCCGCGAGCACTTCTTGGAATTTAAACAGCTTGTCAACTTCTATTTTTCCTACCGTTCTTACCAGCATATCGCTTGTCATCCCAACCAAGCACATGTAACGAACTGTGCCTTGAGCCATTGTGTTGTCCCACGGAGTTGAATAGAGAAGCCAGGCCTTGTTGAGCTCAATCCAGACGTCGCTGCTTTTCAGGGCACACTGCATGGGCTCCAATGGCAAGTAAGGATCAGCGGCCTTTCCAACATGCGGGGGCATCGGATGCCAGAGGACAAGAAGTTTTGCGTTTAAAACCTCAACAGCCTTTGCAATAGCCTCAACAGCTCTCCTATCGCTTCCACTGTCGGTAGTTACAACAACATTCTCTTTTTCTTTTATTTTTAGAATTTTATCTGCCAGCTTAAACGCTGCATCATGGACGTGCATTTTTATCACCTGTAGATAACCTCAGTTGAATGATATCTTCTAAAAGTTTAATTGCGGCAGCAACAGGATTGACCACTGGGATTTCAATCTCCTCTTTAAGATTTTCGACAAAACCAGATAGACTGGTGCATCCAAGCACCACGACATCCGCTCCTTCTCTGATTTCTTCGTAAATTTCTTTTTTAAGCAACCCAAGAGTGTGTTCTTTGTTAACCTCAATTTGTGGAACGGAAATATCTATTCCTCTCATGCTTCCGACCCTATTTTCCATTTCATATTTCAGTACTAACTCTTTAAGCATCGATGCTGCTCTAGAAACAGTTATGACCCCAGCTTTTCTTCCGATCACAGAAGCGATAGCTAAAGAAGCTTGAAATGGACCCATTATCGGTGTCTTAATCAGAGACCTTATCTTGTCAACTCCCGGATCTAGACAGCAATTTACAATCAAACCATCATATCTTTCGTGAAGCTTCAAAGCTCTATTCACAATGCGGGGAATTGCTTCGTTTTTTGCTTCTTCGGTTTCTAAAGACTCAGGGCCTTCGACTAGGCTTATGACATCAATTTCTGTCTCTGGAGAGGCAAAACTTTGGTAAATCCTTTTATCAGATTCATCCCACTTGGTTGTTCCAACAGGATTTATGACCAATGTCTTCATGTTTTCACATTCTTCTGTTCCCAACCGGGATATATTTTGAATCTAATCCCAAATATTTTGGTCCAAAAAGCTCTAGCCCTTTTGACGTTCTCCAGATCTTAGGAGCCCGAAATCCAACTATCACATATTCCTTTCCTTTTCGAACATTAGGATTTATTACTGGTTTGCCTTCTGGCGTTAAAGTGCATATTAGATCAGGTATTGTGACATCGACTTTTTCATTTCTCCAAGAAATCAGGTTCTCATTTTTGAAGCTTACTTTGTAGGCCTCTTTTTCAAACTCTTCAATTCCCCTAAGCTCAAACTCTCCAGGGGTGAATCCCCCTTTATCCTTCCAGCTTGCTTTTGTTGCAACGCCTCTAAACAAAAGAATGCCACCTGATTCCACTAAACTATCAACGGGATTTTTATTTTTAAGTGCCCTTCCAATTTTCAACGCAAAGGTTATCGACCCTTTAACGACAGAATCCCTGACCTCCTTGCCAACTCTCGGGTGAGATGTGACACCAACATTTGCTCCAGTTGCTGTTACCATTCCTCTCATAACTTTTTCACCCTCAAAATCATCCTTCACCCTCGGAACAATGATTTCATCCCCATAAGGTGTTACAATCGAGAAAGGTGTCATTTCCAGATTTTTTATGCAAAAAGTTGTTTGCTGGCACTCTGGGACGGATCTCCCCGCAAGATCTCCATCAATTATTGGAATTTCTGATCTTGCTGCTACCGCAAATGCAATGGCGGTGTTTCCCCCGCCAATCTCTGTTGCGATTGTTGCAAAAAACTTTTTGTGGGTATACTCTTCCAAAAGCCCAAAAGATCTGATGCACTCAGCAACAGGAAAACCCCTCTCTGCTCGATTATAAACAGATATTACTCTTTTAGACTTCAGAGATCCCACACAGTATGGAGAAGCTATAGCTGCATCATTTGGAAGCTCGTCCACGCTTATCAACAAAAAATTTTTCCCTCTCTTAAACTCTTTTTCAATTATTTTTAATCCTTCCTCTGGACTTCCACCACCCCCTGTCCCCAAGACTGTGCATCCCCTTATGAAATCTCTTATGTCTCCTTCATTGTTTAATATTCTGTTTGCCATTTAGACCCTTTCTATAAGTTCATCTATTGGCTCATACTCGCCATCATAGCCTAAGATTTTGAAGATGTGCTTAAAAAGGTTAAACCCTTCTTCCCTTCTCCATCTCTCATGCGCCTTTTTTCCTATCACTGCTACCTCAATCTCTTCACTTATATCAGCGTTTGTCAGAGGCTTCCCATCTAGTCCAAGCCAGCAGATGGAGTCGGGAGCCATAGCGATTGGTTTATTTCCTTTCCAAATCATGATGTTTTCATTTTTGTAGTCAACAACCATATCACCCACATACACCTTTCCACAATCAAAACCGCCTCTTACCTCCTCTGTCTTCTTTTTTATCTTTCCCTTTGTCAGCAGGTAACCATTCGTGACTTTTAGCGCCGCTTCTACGACATTCTCACCGGAGGCTTTAGCTTCTCTGAGAGCCTTACCGACCCGCTCATTCAAGCTTAAAGTCCTGGGCACAATTGTTGATTTGAGCTGCCTTCCACTCATTGGGTAGCATGTTATGCCCGCAGCCATTCCATAAACCGTAGTGATTGCTCGGGCCGCCTCCTCACCTGTCTTTGCACTCTTTGGGTATAAGATTGCTGAGTTCCCCTTCGAGTCTGCTAAGCAGATGGGTTCTACCCGCACACCCCCCAAATGAAATGTGGTTTGTTCCAGCTCGGGTATAGCTCTGCCAGCTCCATCTCCATCTATCACTGGCAGGTTTTTTATCGCAGCATTATGAATCGGCGTGAATGAATTCAAACCTCCAGTTTCGACTGGGGCAATATGATCTATTTTACCTATTAAATTCTCCATTCTTTCGAATGAGTGAACTTCTTCTCCCTTCCAACCTTCTTTCAATAAGACTGCGGGAGAACCCATCTCCGCAGAAACCACGATTCTTGCACTATCTGAAACTTCTTCGGGAGTGATAATTTCTATAAAGTCCTTTTTTTAAATATTTCGTCAATCGGCCCCCACACTGGTTTAGGCGATCCTCCACCTCCTGTTCCAAGCAAAGTTGCTCCATATATTAGATCCTGCAGATTTTTCTTGTATAACCTTCTCATTTTTATCGACTTTTTATTTTCCTAGCTTCGCAGCCAATTTTTTGAGTTCCTCGGGGACTACCTTTCCTTTTTCCAGTATTTTAGATTCGTCTATCCACACCGAGGAGCGCAAGCATATGCCATCGCTGTGGGATGCCGCTGGAATTCCACCTGGGATGTCAGGAACCAGGCTTGGTCCGATGTTTCCTATGCCCCATTCCGTTGCTCCCCACACCCTTTCATCTTCCACTATGTCGCCAGTTAGTTTTGCTCCGGGATTGAATCCATACGATACATGGGCGAGCTGATACATGTTAGGATCTTTGAAGCTTTCAAGCCACGCCTCAAATTCCTGAGCGTCTCTTCCGCCATCGACCCCCACTATTTTGCCCTTCTTAATTTCCAGTTTTACAGGTTCTCTGAGCAACCCTATGGGGGGATAGATTGAGCCATCGAACACTATTTTTCCGTCTATCGTATCAATTTTTGGTGTCCAGCTTATCTGACCCGGCAGCATCTCGCATGACCCTTTAGAAACGAAACCGGAGTGAACTGTGGGTGGCCTCAGAGGATGATTCTCAAATTCAACGTCCGTGCCTGATTCTGTTTTTATTCTAACCTTTCTCCCTTTGGCAGTTATTTCGGCTACCTTTTCTAAGAATTTAGAGAGGTTTTTTATGTCGATCTTTCCAATAACGCGGACCATCATGCTCTCGTTCATGCCAACCAGACAGAGGTACCTTAGTCTCTTGTTCTCTCTTATCGCGGCGTCAAAGACCGAGGAGTAAAGCATCCACTGGTAGTTAAACTCCACCCAGACATCGACCTCTCTTAAGAGACCTATCAGGGGCCTCTGGGGTAACATCGGGTCTGCCGCCTTTCCAACACCCTCGGGGGTTGTAACCCATATAACGATTGGTTTTGCCCCAGCCTCAAAAACAGCTCTTGCGGTAGAATTTACGACCTCCTCGTTTGAGAGAGTGTCTGCCGTTATTGCTACAGTTTCATCAGGCATCACCCTAAGAATGTTCTTTACGAGTTTTTTTGCCGCTTCACCAAGCTCAAATTCATACATCTTCAATTTAAAGCCTCCGTAATTAACTTAGCTTATTTTTGCTTAAAGTATTTTTCGCCCTCCCCCAAGACCTAATGTGGACGTAACGAAGCTTGTCAGTGCCGAACCTGCTATCAGCCCGGCAGCCAGAATATAAAGAGTTTTTTCTCCTTCCTCCTTGTAAACGTGTTTGACAAGCAGCCTTATGCCAATGGCAACCAAGCAGGTAACACCTGCTAGAGGATTCATTATGAGCAACCCCGTGGAAAACAGGATTCCCAGCTGCCTGTTGGGACCGCCGACCGCTTGTATTACCCCCCCAGGTATTGCCCAGAGAAGTAGATACATGGCTATTTTTGGGCTGGCACCACGCTCTATTGTGAGTGCATAGACTCTAGCCACGGGGGGCACAAGATCCTGGAGCAGGTAGTATCTGGCAAACAGCGCGACAATGGCAACAGCGACGACAAGCCCGGTCAACTCCGCAAAATACTGCTGTTTTCTGCCTTCCAGTTCGAAGCTTTTGTCTTTTCCTCTGCCCCTCAGTATCCAGCCTGTTTTTAGATCGTAACCCATGTCAGCAAATGCGGGTCCTGCTGCGGCAGAAAAACCGACCAGCAGTCCTAAGGCTGGAGCTGGAAAGCCTATCAAAATCCCTATAACTAGAAATATCAGTGCCACGGCAAAGGCTGGAAACCACCCCGCGTGCATCGCGGAGAGTCCGACTATCAACTGCGATATCATTGCAGCAAAAGCGGCAAACAGGATCCAAAGGATGAACATGGGGAGGGACATGTCGCTGTATAATCCCCCAAATACTGCCAACAACATCGCTATTAGGGTGTATACGATTAGGCTTTTGCTCAAACCAGAACCGAACTCTTTTTCACTTCTTGTGAGTGCGAGTCTCTCCTCTTTTTTTCTTCCTTCTTCTCTTTCTTTTTTCTTCTCTTTTTTAGAAATTAGCAAGATTATCTGTATCAAGGCCACCAGACCCGCACCGATCATCATTCCATGGGGAAGGTAGTAGGTGTTGATGTCCACCCCAATAAGTTGAGTTGAATATCCTCTAACTACCAGTCCAACGCCAAACATCGTTAAGGCCCAAACATTTCCAATCCACGCAATACCAGCTATGTCAGCAGGAATTTTGAAAAAGTATTGAGAAACCACACCAGCTACTGCACCATACCCCAAAAGCAGGGCTCTCTTTCCTTTCTTGGCTGCGGCAATCAGAGTTTCTGCGGTGGCTATGCCTGGGGGCCACGGGTTTTTGGCTGGAAACACTCTCGAGTCGAAAAGACGATAAACTAGAGTCATGCTGACACAGCAAGCTAGAGTTGCTCCCATAAACATGGGCCAGATCAGATCGACCCTGTTTAGTAGCCAGGGAACAGCGATGGGCAAAAAGAGGGCGTTTCCGGCTGTGAATGTTGCGGATGAGATGGCTGTTTGCATCAAATTCTGCTTGTGCAGATTGGAAAAATCCCTCAGGAAGGTCAGAGGAATTCTCGCAACGAGAATGGCAATCAATGCACCTATTATTGAGGTGTTTGTGGTGATGCCCAGGCGGCTGATCAGTTCTAGACCTATGATCACGCCCAGCAAACTCACCACTATGTTTATTATCAGGATTTTCGGCTCAAACGCTGATGGATGTTTGTTGGGCATCTTTATATTTACCTTTTAGCTATCATAAAAGTTTTTCTGTCAGGCTTTGGGCAAGAGACAGGATATAGAATGACAGAGCGATTACCAGGCAAGAGCCTGACTCTCTTTTTTAGACATGACTGCAGCTTCTATCACTCCGTCTTTAATTCTTATTATGCACGCTCTATTGTTACTGAATGACTTTGAGATACTTACTTTCCACCCCCTATTGATTAAACTCTTGGTAACATCTTCGGCAATTCTTGCATCAATACTCATAACTCCCTCTTCCACCTTATGCTCGGCATAAGACAAAGGGAAACTTTTGCTGCTCCATATGGGTGCATCAATTGACTTTTGAATATCCATGTCATGATCTACGACGTTGGCTAAGATTTGAGAAAGGGCCTGACACTGCTGGTCGCCACCTGGTGTGCCGTAAGCCAGATAGGGTTTTCCATCTTTTAATGCGAGTGAGGGAGTTATTGTGTTTCTCGGTCTTTTCCAGGGTTGGAGGGAGTTTGGATGTCTCTCATCGAGCCAGAAATAGCTTGCCCTATCATTGATTGGAAAACCATAGGGCCCGATCACCAGTGCTGAACCAAAGTAGTAAAAGTTGCTTGGAGTTGCCGAAACAAGCAGGCCGCTTTTGTCTGCAGTTGCAACATAGCTTGTTAAATCCATAGTATCAATAGAATCATCGCTCGCCAGTTGTTTGGCAGAATCTTTGATATCGTTTTTGATGTTATTTCCAGCCCAATCAAGAGATTTTCCTATGGTACCGATTCTTTTGACGCCTCTCTCATTAAAGTACTCAATTGAGTAATAGTCATAGGGTTTCCCTTGGTATTCCCAGGGATTACCCGGTAGATATTCTTCCAGCCTTCTTTCCTCGTTTATCAGTTTTGCTCTTTCTTTTGCATAATCCTTTGAAAGTAGCCCATCTATTGGCGCATCTACAAAATTAAGATCCCCAATAAACTTCTCTCTGTCTGCCATTGCAAGATTTACAGCCTCTGCGTGGATATGGATTGAGCGTGCCGAGTATGCCTCATCTAAATTGAAATTTTCCAGAATATTCAATATTAAGAGTTCAGTCAGTCCTTGATTTGCTGAGGGTGACTTATATATATCACAGCCTTTGTAATTTGTATGAATTGGCTTTTCAAGAAGTGCATAATAATAAGAAAAATCTTCTTGGGTAAACAAGCCACCTTTCTCTTGCAAGAATTTAACAATCTCTTTTGCAATATCTCCCCTATAAAATCTGTCCCTAACTGCTTTTAGTGCATCATGTCTGCTTTCGCCCTTTTTTAGTGCAGACTGTTCGGTTTTTACCAGCTCTTTATATAAATTTGCTAAATCTTTATTTTTAAAGATTTCTCCAACTTGATAATTGTAATTTCCATGTTTCAGATACAGGGTCTTTGAGCTCTCAAAAGCACCAATCCTTTCGATATTTGCATCTATCATGGAGACAAATTCCTCAGAGGCGGAAAATCCCTCTTCAGCGAGCTCTATTGCCGGTGCTAAAACCTCCTTCAAGCTCATCGTTCCAAATTTATCCAGAACGACGAGCCACGAATCAAGAGCGCCTGGAACAACGCTGCTCAGTGGACCATCCATTGGCATGTTTTCAAAACCCATTTGCTTATATTTTTCTATGGTTGCTGCCTTTGGTGCAATTCCTCCACCGTTTATTGAGTATACTTTTCCTTCGTTTGGCTCATAAATTAAAATAAATGCTTCACCACCTATCCCGGACATTGCAGGCTCAACAACTCCTAGCGTCACTAATCCCGCGATGGCGGCATCGACTGCATTACCGCCTTTCAAAAATATCTTTTCCCCAGCTTGAGAAGCAAGTGCTTTTCTTGAAGATATTGCCCAGTTTCTGCCCCTTACAATTGGTCTGTAGTTAAGAGCGGTTTCTTTTCTTCCAGAAGGCACAGGAGACTTACCGTTGTACTTTATGCACAAAACTGAAACAAGAAATGCAAGAAGCAAGAGAGTTGGGACAAGCTTCATGATTTAATTTAGGTTGAGACTCTTTATATAAATAACTCTCTAAGAGCATGCGCCATTAACGTTCTAGGAAGAACAACAGGCCTTTTTGTGATTTCACTTACGGCTCTTTTTGTGTTTAGATTGTATCCAAAGCAGTCCAAAACGATAAGAGTGCAATCCTTCAGTCGTTCAGCGGCTTTCTTGGTTTCCCCTTCTTTGCCAACGTAAGGAGAAACTGTCGCTATCTCCACTTTTCCGCACACTCTGGACCATTTTTTCTCTGTCTCTTCAACTTGATCAGAAGAGGGTATGAAGACGCCCAACTTCCCCCATTGCAACAATGAATCCACAGTATTCATCAAAACCAAAGAGGGTTTGATGAGTAGTTTTTTTGATTTGAGAGATTGAAATTCTCCAGTGCACAAAATTCCAATCACATCAACGTCTTCTTCTAACTTTTCTATGCATGATTGCAAGCGACTCGCAATTTTCTTTGGGTTTAGTTTTATCTCTCTTCCGTTCCTCAATCTTGTGATCAAAACTGGTTCATTGTTTTTTGGTGCTAACTCCTTTATTTTTTTAAGTGACAAACTATCTAAAGCCCCGCATTCTATTATTTTAATGTTTTCACCAAGAATTGATCTCATTTCTGACACAACATCATCTCTGGGGGTTTGCCCAATAGTAACGAATCCTACCTTCATTTTTTTCCTCAAATGAATTCAAACGAGCTAAACATAGATTCAAAAATTTTTTCCCATCTAGTAAATTCTTCAAGAGGAGCTGAAAATTGAATCCCATATAATTCTTTTCCTACCCAAACCGAGTTCGATACTCGCTTTTTTACTTCCTTTTCTTCATTGTCCAAATACAAATATTCAAGAATTTCTGTTACACGATATCCGCTTCTATTATCTATCTTGATTTCTTCCGTAGTTACATTCTTATTGACCAATTTTGTTTCCCTAAATTCAGACTTGTTTATAACCTCCC
>DUKC01000202.1:0-12813 GCA_013329495.1 Thermoplasmata archaeon | reverse complement strand
TTCTACAACTTCCCAATCTGCAGGATATCTTATTCTATACCTCCATTCTTTATTCTCATACCATTTCCATTTTTCTTTTTTAGGAGTAAAAACAAGCAAACCTATTGAAGTTGCTATTAAAGCAGCAATCACTACCAAAGCTATTATTCCATACCATTTCTTATTCATTTTTTAATCCTCAAATAAATTGAAATGAGTGTAGCATCGGTTCAAAAATTTCATTCCATCTATCAAATTCATCAAGAGGTGCCCAAAAATTAATCCAATATGCTATATCTTCATATTCTTTTATTGCTGAATCATGTTGTACTTTTATTCCATCTTTACGCTCATAAATACTAACCTTTTTTTCTTTGGAATTTTTCGAGATTTCTTCTTTTGTTTCCTTTGGTAGTTTAGATGTTGGCACGGATTGGATAATAAAGAAGCCAATCTCGGCTCCTTCGAGTGCTGGTTTAGAGAGATTTATTTGTAGTTTAGACGGATAGAAAAAAATCTTTTTTGGAGCTGCTACTGCGTGACCAATAGGCAGATTTCTAATAGACGGAGTTATATTTTCTTTGTTGCTTTCAAATACTTCCCACGCAGTAGGATATTTAATCTTAAATCCCGCTTCTTTATTTTCATAAGTTTTCCATTCAATCCTTGACTTTGAAAAATAGATTGCCACTCCGCTGACTATTAGAGTTGCTAAGACAACACAAACTATTGCTTCTTTTGCTCCTTTCTTCACATTTATTAATAAGGATGAAATCTTATAAAAAGAATTGCAAATCAAACACAAAGAACACCAATACCCTACCTTAAAATATTTCAAACAAGAGAAAGATTAATTTATTTATGGGTTTATTTATCTTTTATGAAAATCAAAGAAATTCTTTTCAGTTCTTTTAGAATATTAAAAGAGAAACCAAAATTTTTGTTACTTTATGCGATACTTATTATTCTGTGGTTGGGCCGACTTTTGGTTAACCCCCAGAGTTTGTATTGGGGTTTTGGGTAGGTCTTTGGTTGGGGGTGGTGTGGCTTATATTTGAAGGCGTGGCAGGGATTTTCATTCTTGGAATGTATCCTTTTATGGTGAAAGATTACCTGGAAAAGAAAGAAATAAGTTTCAAAGAAGCTTTTTCCTTTTCTCGCCATAAATTCGGTTCATTGTTAGGTGCCTATTTGTTTGTAGGATTGATAATAGTTCTGATAAATATGGTTTCATTTTCTTTTATGCCTCTCTTTCCAATAATTGTAAACACGGTTAGAGGAATTGTGGAATGCTTAATTTTGGTTCTCTTTTGTTATTCAGCTTCTGCAATAATAATGGATAATGTAGGGGCATGGGAAGGAATTAAAAAATCTGTGGGAGTGGCGAAGAGAAATTATCCACTCACTTTTTTAATACTTCTAATTCCAACTATTGTTGGGATAGCTTTAGGAGAAATTGTCTGGGAAATGCATTTTGGAGTGAGTGCTACTATCTATGAAATTCTGCTAATTGTATCAGTAATCTATTTGTTTGTTGGAGCATGGGTCAAGATAACAATACCTTATGTGTATTATAACCTAAAGCTTAGCAACACTTCTAATGTTCAACACGCTTGAGCTGATGCGTTGAACTCTTATCTTGGCTGAAACGATGGTGGTCGGTTCAGGAGCGAAGAGCTCTGCTTTTGGAATAGGAAAGAAGAGAAAGAATGCCAAAAGTCTATCGCTCTTTTTATTCTATCCCGGTTCTTTCTCGTTTTTTGCCTCTCAAAGCTTGCAGGTGTTTCATAGAGCCATAGAGCTCGACCAAACGCTTGAATTCTTCTTCGTCATAGAATTTTATTTTTTCTTTACCAAATCCTTTGGCGACTTCAACACAAAATCTTGCGGCTTGCTCTATATCGACGACGTGACTGGCGCCACTTGCGCAACCTGGTATTGGGAGTTCTGAAGTTAGAGCAACACCCACTACAGGAGCTTTTGTTGCTACATTGGGCTGCACGATGCTGTTGAGATGGTAAATTTCGTTACCATAGGGAGTTATGTCTTGGGTTGTTATGGGAACAACCACAGGAAGTCTTCCAGAAACAACCTCCATAAGAGTTAGCAAATCCTCAGAAACTCTCAAAATCCATCCCTCTTTTACAGTTGGAGTTATTGCAAAGCCTTTGATATTTATTATTCTGTTTCCTTTGGTTGTGTCTATAGAGAGAATTGCATCCATTCTCTCATCAACTTCATGCTTGTTCATCGTTGACATGTCTACTGGTGAGCCCATGAAAGGAACAGGCTTATGGTCTTTTGTCGGAGCGTTTGGACAGATGTGTGTTGTAAGAATTACATCTCCATCCAAGCTATCGCCACTTCTTTTCATGTCAGCAAGCTTCAACGCAATTGCTATTGCTGTTATTGCACCGTCGGCATCAGAAACAAGTCCGATTACCTTTGGTCTGGCCCCTATCCCGCCGAGCCTTCCGATTATGCCTAGGGTGGGCGCATCCCTTCCGGATGACTTCCCGTTCTTTCCTGGGACCAATATCTTTACAAAATCTGTCGAGCTCTTCTTTCCCTTAACGGTCTTTACTTCGATGTTTTCAAGCCCTCTTTCCTCTAAAACCTCAGCAACTCTGTGGCCATTCACACTGGCACTGTCCAAAAGCTCATACGCTTCTACAACCTGCTTCAACATTTTTTCACCTTTTTGATTAACCTCTTTCCTATAACCCTTTCCGCTTGTTTCAAAACCTCAGGATCTTTAACACCAGCACCCAAAAGAATGTGGGCTTGTGGAACGACCAAAATAGCGACTCTTTGCCCTCTTTTAATCTCGGCAGAAGTCAAGGGCAAACTATTTTCGGTATTGAGCAAAACAATCAGGTCTGGAAAGGACCCGAGATATTTCCCGTCTGCTTCGAGTGTCATAAACTCGTTCCAAAATACTATCTCATACCTGCTTTCTTTTTTTCCATCAACCAAAATATTCCCCACATCAAAACCCCCTTTGGTTTCAAGAGTGGTGTTTTTTACGGTTCCATAATCAATGAGTTTGCCACCCAGATACGCGATGATTCTGTTTATCATTTCGCCCAAGCTATCTTTATGCTTTTTGATTATTTTTCCAACTTCTATCGCTTGGGTTATTCCACCAACTGCAGAGTTCTCTTTAACGTAATTCTTAGAAACTGGATTTCTTGTTACGGCGACCAATCCACCCGCTTGAACGGCCGCTTCCCGGACTATTCTTGATGTTCTTTCCAGATCTCCTTTTACAAAAAGCTCCAGCCATCTCTTTTTCTTCTTGTTTCCCCCAACTGCAGTTTGTACCGAAACATAATCTTCTGCTTTGTGTAGACCCATGGCGCCCATCACCCCGGTCGGGTGAGCTCTTCCGTCTGCAGGTGCGTCGACAACTGGGATTTTGAGGGCGGCTGCCTGAATCCAGCCATTCACCGTTGAATTTCCCCCATTCTCACAGGAAATTATCCCCCCTACATTTAGATTTTCAAGCTCTAACAAAAGCTCGGTCGATCTTATCATTTGTTCAGGCACGAGATATTTCTCCTTAGCAGCGGGAGCACCAACCGCGGAAGCCGTCACGATGGAAGAATTGTTTGGGACACTGTCAACATCTATTATATAAACATCTCCAATCCTTATAGAGTGTTTCGCATCCCGTAAACCTTGCTTTAAATCTCCCCCTCCCCCACCGCCGAGAAAGGAACCCCCAACAACCGCGGCTTCTGCAAGCTTTTCGTCAACCTCAAGTTTCATTTCCTTCACCAAATGCCGGGATTTTTGCGGAATTGGCAACGAAGGCCCTAACCTCTTCCATTTGAAAGAATCACCTCTGTTGCCATCGCACCGGTTCACATCGATACTATGACATCTCTCTTCTCTTTTATAACATCTTTGCTAACAGATTTTGCAGCTTTTTCTCCTCGTTCGTTGAGTCTACGGGGTAGTAAAAAACATGTGGAATTAAAGATTTAGATAAAATTCTCCAGCAGTTTATCCACATGCTTCTCCCACGTGTAATACTCCGCCTTTTCTCTAGCACTCTCTCCCATTTCTTTCCTAATCTCTTCGTTTAGCAACAAAATATCCATTTTTTCAGCAATCTCGGAAACAAAATTGGGCACGATAAACCCGTCTCTTCCATTTGAGATTATTTCTTCGGTGGCCACCTTCACAGACGGATAATCCGGTTTTATTCCGATGCAAGGCAAGCCGCAAGCCATCGCCTCAAGATAAACGTGCCCAAATCCCTCATAGATCGAAGGCAACGCTAGCAGATCAGAGATTGAGTAAAGACGCTCGACATCTTCCCTCCATCCCGCAAACCTGACTCTATCAGAAATGTTTAGTTTTTCTGCCATTCTTTTCAACTCACCTGCTTGTGGTCCATCTCCGGCGATTAACAAATAAGCTTGCTGATGTTTTGTCTGCTTGAACGCTTCCAATAAGTTTGGGACGTTCTTTTCTGCACTCAGGCGGCCGACAAAAAGCACGACCTTGGCTTTGAAAGGAAGGTTTAAGGATTCAATCAGTTTTTCGTCTCTCCTTCTTGGCTTAAACCTGTCCAAATCAACTCCTGGGGGGATGACCTTGAATCTGCTTAAACTCAGTTTATAGTATTCGGCTAACTCCCTTGCCCTCATTCTTGAAAGCACTACCGGCTGCGTTGACCGAATTATCGCCTCTCTTTCTATCTGATATTCTTTTTTTTGGAGTAAGAGTTTATATGCAAAATGCTTGGTCGCTTGCCCTCTCAGCGCATACGACATGATGGTAGGCCATGCTGCAGCCAGGACGAAGAGTACGGGAACATTCAAAACATTCGTAGAGGCTAAACAGTAATAGGGATGCCTTGAGATTACTAACTCAGTTTTAGAGGAATTAAGGGAGATGAAATGTTCTAATTTCCTTAACCTGTAAGAAGGAAGAGGAAGATAGGGAGTGTGTCTTAGGATATTAAAATTATTATGAGTTTCTTTTTTGGGGAGGTTACGAGAATGGTTTGAACACAACACTTTAATTTGATGTCCTCTCCCTTCCAACACTTTTCCAACTGACTCCAAATATTGTTCTACGCCTCCTATCGAAGGGAAGAAAGTCCTGTTCTGCAATTGAATTTCCATCTTATCTCTTTGTATGAATACCAAGATAATAAAAATTATCTACTACTTATCACTTATCGCTTCACATGAAAACCCAGTCCATTCATTTGCTTTACCAATCCGCAGCATCTTCATCTCTTATATTTATCCCTTTGCTGGCGGAAGGCTTTGGTGCACAGGAGTGGGAGATAGGAGTCATAGGCGCTGTCTATGGAACCGCTCTATTCGCTTCATCCTACCTGTTTGGTAGACTATCGGACATTCATAATAAGAGATTTATAATTCTGTTAGGATTGGCAGCCTCTGGCCTGGCATTTGCCTTGCAGATATTTGCAGGGGATGTCATTTCTTTGACCGTGGCCAGGGGTTTGGCTGGCTTTGCTATCGGAATTTTTCCTCCTGCATTGGTAGCTTATGTGTACGAAGCAAAGATTAGATTTGGGAGGTTCCTTTCATTTGGCCCTCTGGGAATGGCAATTGGAGCTTTTTTTGCAGGTTTGATAGCTATCTACTATCAAATCTTTATTTTCTCATCATTGTGCTTGCTTTTGGCCTTTCTAATCGGGCTTACCTTGCCTGCAATTAGATCTAAACCCATGAAAATTCCGAGATTTCCCAAGCATCTGATAAAAAGAGATTTTTTTGTGTACCTGTCCCTCTTCTTTAGGCATGTAAGTGCAAATGCAGTTTGGATAATATTTCCACTTTTTGTAAAGCAGCTGGGCGGAACTCTGGTAGGGATAAGTTTGCTTTATACGGTTAATTACATCGGCCAATTTATTTTCATGAATTTGTTTGATAGATTTAAGTCTTCTAAGCTGATTATCTGTGGATTTTCAGGCTCTGCTCTGACCTTCCTTTGCTATGCATTCACCCAAAACTTTTATCAGTTCATTCCCATTGAACTTCTGCTCGCATTCTCATGGTCATCCTTGTGGGTGGGTATGAACTTGCATCTGCTTAACAGAAATGTGGAGCACTCGACTGTTATAGGATTGCTCACCTCAACCCAATCTATCTCGATTGCTTGTGGCCCATTCATAGGAGGATGGGTGGCCTATTTTCTGGGATATAGAGCAACCATGTGGTTCGCCTTTGCTCTTTCTTTGCTTGCTCTATTGACTTTTGAGATAGGAATAAAAAGGGAAGAATAAGAGAAGGTTGATTATATTTCCTCGAAATAGAGAGGTGTCAAAGTTTATTGGATAAAAACGGGTTATTGGAGTATTATTGGGTATTTTTGAGGCGCCCCAGAGAGTAACTCTTTAAGAGATATTGTTTAATAAAAACTATAGATTTCTTTTTCCTTGCAAGAATTTGTGATCCGATGAGATCTAAAGGTGTTTCAATAGATCAATTGCTCCCATTCTTTTGCATTCTTAGCAAAAAGGGTTTATATTCTAATGCTTATCTTTTAGGGAGGTTATTAGATGGAGCAGATATTTGGATATATAGATCAAAATGCTGATAGGTTTATTAAAGAATTGAGTGAACTGGTCAACCAGCCAACCATTTCAGCCCAACAGGTAGGCATAGAAGAAACTGCGGAGTTGCTCAAAGCCCGAATGACTAGGGTTGGCATAAAAACAAGAATAATACCAATTGAAGGAGGGAATCCTGTGGTTTATGGTGAGATTGAGGGAGAGGGGTCAAAAACTTTGATGTTCTACGACCATTATGATGTTCAGCCTCCAGAACCTATCGAGGAATGGGAGTCAGATCCCTTCAATGCTAAAATAAGAAATGGAAAAATTTATGCACGTGGAGTGTCAGATAATAAAGGGAACATAGTAGCTAGGATAAAAGCTGTTGAGGCTTTTCTGAAAGTCAGAAGAAAGCTCCCTCTCAACGTGAAGTTTGTTATTGAAGGAGAAGAGGAGATAGGAAGCCCAAACTTGGCGAGATTTGTAGAGCAAAATAAAGAGTTATTAAAGGCTGATGCTTGCATATGGGAGGGTGGACCAAAGGATTGGCTGGATTGTCCAACTGTTTATCTGGGTTTAAAGGGTTTATGTTATGTGGAGCTTGGGGTAAAAGGAGCAAAAAAAGACCAGCACTCCTCCATGGCTACTATCATTCCAAACCCTGCTTGGAGATTGGTTCATGCCTTGGATACCCTAAAAGATGATAGGGAAAATATCCTGATTAAAGGGTTTTATGAGGGAGTGGAGGAGCCAACCAGGGAAGAAGAGAAATTACTTGGAAAGATTCATTTACCTGAGGAAAAGATTAAAACTGAATTGGAAATAAAAGATTTTTTGCTTGAACTTAAAGGATTGGATTTGGTTAAAAGGCACCTGTATCAACCAACTTGCACGATTTGTGGATTGGGAGCAGGATATCAAGGTAAAGGAGCGAAAACTGTTTTACCTAGGGAGGCAAAAGCAAAGGTCGGTTTCAGATTGGTTCCCAATCAAAATCCTTTTGACATATTTAAAAAACTAAAAAAGCATCTAAAAAATAAAGGTTATTCCGATATAGAAGTAAAATTACTGGGTGCAGAGGAGCCTTCAAAAACACCTGTTGGCTCTGAAATTGCAAACGTAGTTAGAGATACAGCTAAGGAAATCTATGGGAAGGATCCCGTGGTTTATCCAATTAATCCCGGCTCAGGTCCCATGCATCTTTTCCAAAAACTGGGTCTATCAATAGCATCTGCGGGAGTTGGATGGACGGGGTCAAATGGTCATGCTCCCAATGAGAATATAAGAATAGGTGATTTTATTGAAGGGATTAAGCATGTAGCCTTGATCCTGCAAAAGTTCGGTCCTTAAGAGTCAGAGACCTCCCATTTTTTCCAGAAAATTCCGCAGAAACTGTGAGAAAAATGCTTAAAACTATGGCGCAAGGGCGGGTCCGCAGATGATCTAATGGAGATGTTATAGATTTATTTTTTTTCTTAGTAAAATGGCGACTATGACAGCAGCGATTCCTCCAGTTGTGCCACCAATCACCGGCGAGGATACTTTCGCTAATCCCGCAACCAATCCAACAACAGCCCCAACTATTGCTCCAATAGCAATTCCAACTAGTATTGCTTTTACTTTTTCTTTTCCTGTTTTTTCTTTCTCCATACTTCTCTCACTCCAAATATTTCTTTTTTCTTTTAAGCCTGCATTCACACAGTTTTTGATAGCTTCTTTGCAAACTCTTTGTATTTTTCATCTAACAGTTCAACTGCTTTCAATAATGCATCTTTTGCCTTGATGTTCCCATTGGTTTCAAAGTTGAAGATAATTTTTTGATCGGAGCCATTCACCGTGATTGCTCCTGATTCGCAGGCCTCGACACAGGCTTTGCATAGAGAGCACGATCTCAAATCCTTAACAAAAATCTTCCCATTCTCCAGGCCCAAGCAATTGTTCGGGCAGGCATCCACGCACTGCTTGCAACCATCACATTTTTTATTATCAATCTGAATCTCAGGGTAGTACTTGTAACTTGCTCTTGATACGGCCTGCCACTTCGCGTGTTCTCTTCCTTGGCCAACCATCGCCTCAGCCTCCAGAATTAATCTCTGTTCTTCCTTTAGTTCAACAATTGGAATGGAAGGATCAACGATGGCATAATCAGGTATTTCTGGAATCAAATCCCGTGAATAAATGGTGCACGGCCCTTCTTTTGAAAGTGTGTAGTGAAGGGTGCAATTCGAACAGCCTTCTCCCTTGCACGAGCATTTGTCTCTAAATCTAAACCGGTCGTCCCAGGGGAGGGGTAAAAGGCAGAGTCTATGAGTAATTATCTCGTCGAATAAAGCGGAGGTGTTGTCGTATACAATCACATCTTCAATGGCCATCTGGGGGATTTCCTCGGTTAATATTCTTCTAAGCGTATTAACAAAATATGGATTTGCCTCATCTACAACAAGCTCCATCTCCTCATCACTAAGATCTGTTATTTCTACTTTCATCTAAACCTCTCTGGCCTGCCTAAATGCGCCTTCCTCTCCTGCCGCCTCTCTTCTTTTGCCCACCATGAGCGATCGGAGTGACATCTTCTATCTTTCTAACTCTCATTCCACCACGCACCAAAGCCCTAACGGCAGCTTGAGCGCCGGGTCCGGGAGTCTTGAACTTGTAACCTCCTGGCCCTCTAATCCTAATTTCCAATGAGTCTATTCCTTTATCTTTTGCTATCTCAACAGCTCTTTGGACTGCTCTCATCGCAGCATAGGGCGATCCTTCATCTCTAGCTGCCTTAACGACCATCCCACCGGAACATCTTGCAATTGTTTCGGAGCCAGTCATGTCAGTGATCGTAACAATGATATTATTGGCTGAAGAGTATATGTGAGCTATTCCTTCTCTTCCCATCTTATTTTCCCCCTACCTCACTGGTTGCATTGGACTCTTTATTGAATGGTGAGTGGGGACTAAAAGATATGCTTTCTTCTTCATCCTTACGCACCAGATAGCTGGGTATGGTTACTTTCTTCCCATTAATCGCTATGTGACCGTGAGCTACAAGCTGTCTGGCTTGCTGCGGAGTTGTCGCATGACCCCTCCTAAGAACCTGCGTTTGGAGTCTCCTCTCCAAAATGGAGTTTAGATCAAGAGCGAGTATCGACTCTAAGTCGGCGTTTGGAGCGAGAACGCCCAGTTTGGAAAGACTTTGAAGCATTTGAGAAGCTTCTTTCTTCGCCTGCTCAACCAAAGGCTGAGCCAATAGATTCCGGGCATGTGACCTAAATTTACGAAGAAGAGTCTGGGCCTTCCATATCTCTCTTTTGTTCTTCAATCCGTATTGCTTGATGAGCTCATTTTCAGCCTTAATTCTTTCTTTTTGCCAAGGGTGGGATGGCGTTTCGTATCGCTTCTTTAGTTTTCTTGGATTTCCCATGTTTTATCACCTTTTTATCTGGATTGCTTCTTTTCGCCTTCCCTGGTTTTTCCTCTCTTTTGCTCTTTTCTCACGAGTTTTGCTCTTACCACACCCACTACAAGTCCTTTCCTTGGATGTGCCTTAGTTTTCTGCCCTCTAACTCTTAATCCCAATTCATGCCTCACACCTTTGTATGCATGGATCTTCCTTTCTAGATTTATATCCTCTCTCTTAGACAGGTCCAAGTCGTTTCCAACCAAATGCTTATTCTCACCTGTTTCTCGATCCTTTCGCCTGTTCACCAACCAGTTTGGTGCTGTTGCATGAAGGCTGCCAATAGTGGACTCTAATTTAGAAACATCTTCCTCGCTGAGCAAGCCTATCTTCGCATTCCTGTTTATGTTAGCCTTGTCAACAACAAAAAAGGCAACTCTTTGATTTATGCCTTTTATTTTGGTTAGTGCATAGGGAACTTGCTTTGAACCGTCTAAATCTGTGTTCACGATTCGAACTATGTAGTTAAATTCCTTCTGTTTCATCTTTCTGACCTATTGCAAATTTTTATAGTGCCTTAAGATTATACAAATTTTGCATATAAAAAGGTTACTTTTTTTTATGGTTGAGGACTGGCCGTTTTTTCTATGCACAAAAGTGAGAGATTGAATGGAGTGGGGGAGGAATGTTGACGGAACTTCATGCTGAAGGCCCCCTGCAACAAAGTCCTAGAGAGCATTGAAAAGTATTGCTTAGTCTGATTCTTCGCTAGAGCACCCACAAAAATTTTCCGGTATATACCAGTGCGCTCACTATTCCGCCTGCGATTAGCACGCCCAAAGCAATCACAGGAAAGGACTTCTTGAACGAGAGGCCAAACAGATAAGCAATCAAAGTTCCTGTCCAGGCTCCTGTTACTGGCAGAGGAATGGCAACAAACAGAATTAGGCCTAGTTCTTTGTATCGTTCTATCTTTCCGGATGCACGGGCCCTCGTCTTTTGATAAAGCTTGTCAAAGAATCTGTCCCATCTTTTCCACGTTCTCAAGAATTTCTCGATTGGTTTTAGAAGGTAAAAGATCAATGGAACCGGAATTAGATTGCCGAGAATGGAAAAAGCAAATGAGTTGGGGAGCGGCATGTTTAGCGCCAGGTAGCCAACGGGCAGGGCACCCCTCAATTCTACAATCGGCAGCATGGAGATAACTGTCACTATGAGTTCATCTGGCAACCAAGAAAAAAGCTCAACCAAAGAGCTGGTAACGCTCATTGGCGCCCCCTCTCGTCGGCTCTCTTGCCCATTCCAGCCTCGCCCACGAACTCGAATCCGCTAATGATAACTTCGCCCCCCAAAAAAACCTCGCTTGGAAATATTCCCTGCATCCCCTCATAGGGAGTGTAACCGCATCGAGAATGCAAATCCCGGGCCTTAATTTCTCTGATTTCCTTAAAAGAAAATGCTACTAGATCTGCGTCTCTACCTACCTCAACCGAACCTTTACTTTTCAAGTTGAATATTTCTGCGGGTCTCCTAGAAAACGCGTTGACCAATCTGTCTAATGAAAGATTGCCTTGCTTTACCTGAAAGAGCATCAGAGGCAGTGTTGTCTCGACCCCAGGAATTCCGGAAGGTGCCTCGTTAAACGTTTTAGACTTCTCTGACAGATGATGAGGCGCGTGGTCTGACTCCAAACAATCGATTGAACCCTGGGACAATTCCTTGGAGAGTGCAAGGCAATCCTTCTCGGCACGAAGGGGAGGGTTTACTTTGAAGTAAGATTGATTGGAATAAAGTTTGCTCGAAGGAAAAATCAGATGGTGGGGAGTTACGCCACAGCTGATCCTGCTTTTCTTTATCAATTCGATTCCCTCTCTTGTCGAGAGATGAGCCACGTAGATAGACAAGTGCTTTTTGCTTAGAGGCAGCAATTTTTCAATCGCCGAAACTTCGGCTTTGTTCGGATGAGCGTTGAGGTGGTCATCGAGACCCTTCTCTTCGATGCTCTTAAGGCAAAACGGGTCTTCTGCGTGGAAAACCAGCGGTTTGTTGAGATTTGACAGTTTACTCTCCAAAAGCGGTAACTCCTTTATAGGGAATATGATGTCTTTTGGAGCGCTCGCTAGATATAGTTTAAAAGCAACCGCATCCTTTGAAAGTTCAGTTGCCTCCGCCAAATTTTTATCAGTAAAAGAGGCATAGAGACCGTAGTTGATGCAAGCCTTTTGTCTTGCAATCCTGTGCTTTTCTTCCAGTGATTCCGAATCCAATACAGGAGGATTTGTGTTTGGCATATCAAGAGCTGTCGTGACGCCGCCATAGGAGCCCGAAAGGGTGCCAGAATAGAAATCTTCTTTTTCTTTGTAGCCCGGATCTCGAAAGTGGACATGAGGGTCTATCATGCCTGGCAGGATGACCCTTTCGCCGAAATCCTTGTGCCTTCTTCCTGACAGAGTTTTTTTGACTGCAACTATCTCGCCTGTGTCTTTATCAATCCCAATCGAATAGTGCTCGAGCTCTCCGCTAACAGAGATTCTTCCTTCAATCACTAGGTCGGGATACATTGAGTTAGGTAAGGGTAAAAGGTTTTTATAGTTTATTGGTTCTGAATGTCCCGCAGAATATTAGGGTATTATTTATAGATTAACTTCGCACGCAGATTAGAGAGATTATTACCAAGCTTAGGATTTTTCTTTTCATAGAAATCCCATGAACCTATTATTTGCCTAACTATTTCCTCTTCTTTGAGAGAGGGTCAAACTAAAAGAGCGGCAGGCAGTACTCGCGTTCGATTACACCGAGGAGGAGTTCTATGGGGAGGTGGAGACTTTCTGGATTCACGGATGGACTGGAGAAAGAGCAGTTAAAAGAAGAGCTGGAGGGAAAGAATTGGACCACTGAAGAA
>DUKC01000120.1:410-14614 GCA_013329495.1 Thermoplasmata archaeon | reverse complement strand
CTCTCTAATTTTTTCGTCACTTAAGATATCCCGCATTAGCTTCTTGTTGCTCAATACTCTTTTCGCCATCCATTTAATCAGGATTATATAATAGATTCGATATATTTTAATTTGTTCCTTTTTTTTTATTTTTTATATCATAAAACTAATGTACAAAGCACACGAAAAAGGAAATGCCATTCCGCTGGAAAAAAATCAATCTTAGCAACACAAAGAAGTAAACAAGTTTCCTTTCTCAGAAGGTTGTTGAACTCCCTGTACGATTCTGTCTGTCACCCAATATTTTGGACAATTCTTCAAAATGCCATCTTTCAGTGTCATCCAGCGTTGGTCTGTCCGCTTTCGCATCCTCTATCTCTCCAAAATCTAATTCTGCATAGTCTATTCTTTCTTTGAAGTAAGGAGCCTTAACCATCAGGTTTCCCCTCGGACCGTAAACCTGGGATCCGCCCCAAAAAAACATGTCGTCCTGTTTTCCAACCAGATTCACATAGGCCACAAAGATTGTATTTTCCAGCGCTCTGGCGGGCAAAACCGTCTCAAAGTAATGTCGAGTCTGAAACGGTGAAGCAGATATGCAAATCATCAGCTCGGTCCCTTCTAAAGCGGCCAATTTCCAAAGTTCCGGGAAAAAAGCGTCGTAGCAAATGCACAGGCTAATTTTTCCTATTTCAAGATCAAATACTTCGATTCCTTTCCATTGTGAGAAGGATTTTTTCTCTGCAAAAAGACCAAAGCTTGGTAGATAGTTTTTTTTGTAGACGCCTTTCTTTCCATTTGGGTAGAAGATCAAGGCAGAGTTATACACCCGATCTTTTGATGCCATAGGACATCCCATAACTATGTACTTGTTGTGTTCTTCCGCAAGCTTACTGACAAACTTTAAGGATGGACCTTCGAGGTCTTCCGCAAGCTCATTCCATCTTGTATTCTTCCCATAACCTGTGAGAAACATTTCGCCAAAGACCAGCAAGTCAGCATTCGCTTGTTTGACCAATTTCTCTATTCTTTTGAGATTTCCCTCTTTATTCCCCAGCAAAGGGGTAGCTGCAATCAATCCTACTTTCATCTTCTTCAACTCTACAAAAACTTACAAATCATTAAAAATTTTTCCCTCCGGGATAGACATTCCTATTTAATTTTACCATCTCCTATAAAAATCAAAAGGTTAAAATAGTAGAGGCGGCATTAAATAATACTTCTCGAAGTGAATAAAATGTTTAGTCGGGGAAAGGAAGAAATAAAGCTTAGGGTAAGTGAGGCGTTAGGCCAAGACGTTGGTTACGGAAAGGCAAGAATAGACAGTAAGGCAAGGAGAACACTCAATGTTCTGCCGGGGGATGTAATAGAAATAGAGGGAAAGAAAAAGGTTCCATTGATCGTTTGGAGACTCTTTCCAGAAGATGAGGGAAGAGACATCATAAGGATCGATAACATGACCAGAAAGAATGCGGGCGTGAGCTTGAGCGACAGGGTCGTAGTACGACTGGTCCATCCACAGCCAGCCAAAAGTGTCTCACTTGCACCTGTTATTAGCAAAACTCAGCAGTTGCAGTTTGGTGAGGGAATAGAGAGCCTTATCAAAAGAGGATTGCTGAAGCGTCCAGTCAGCGAGGGAGACACGATCATAGTTCCCGGGATAGCTCTCTTTGGAAATGCTTTGCCTTTTGGAGTCGTGGACACCTTTCCCAAGGGCACCGTCATTATAGATGAAGATACAAAAGTATCCCTAAAAGAAAAAGGAGTGGAGGCAACCGAACTCGCTAAGCCGAGAGTGAGCTATGAGGACATAGGCGGCTTGCGCGATGAGATTGATAGGATAAGGGAAATGATAGAACTCCCTTTAAAGCACCCAGAACTCTTTGACAGATTGGGCATAGAGCCGCCAAAGGGTGTGTTGCTCTGGGGACCGCCCGGCACTGGAAAGACCATGATCGCGAAGGCAGTTGCAAACGAATCGGGTGCAAGCTTCTTTACGATTAACGGTCCCGAGATAATGTCAAAGTTTTATGGGCAGTCAGAAGAGAATCTCAGAAAAATGTTCCAGCAGGCCACGAAAGAATCTCCCTCAATAATTTTTATCGATGAGATAGACGCAATCGCTCCCAAAAGAGAGGAAACACATGGAGAAGTGGAGAGAAGAGTCGTTTCGCAGCTACTCACTCTGATGGACGGGCTGACCGAGAGGGGAAAGCTGATAGTCATTGGGGCAACAAACATACCCGATTCTTTGGATCCCGCGTTGAGAAGGCCAGGCAGGTTCGACAGAGAGATAGTGATAGGCGTTCCAGACAAAAATGGAAGAAAAGAAATCGTGCAGATACACACCAGAGGAATGCCCCTCGCGGAGGATGTAAAGCTAGACTATCTCTCAGACATATCCTACGGATTTGTTGGGGCTGATCTCGCAGCTCTAGCTAGAGAGGCAGCAATGAATGCTTTAAGAAGACATCTGCCAGAGATCGATCTAGAGAAACCAATTCCAACCGAACTCTTGGAGAAGATGGAAGTTAAAATGGACGATTTCAAGGAAGCCTTGAAGGGAATCGAGCCGTCTGCCCTCAGGGAAGTTCTCGTGGAGATACCAAGCGTTACTTGGGAAGATATAGGAGGACTTTCCGAGGTAAAGCAGATGCTTAGCGAGACAATAGAATGGCCTCTGAAGAATCCAGAATCATTCACGAGACTGGGCATCCGTCCCCCAAGGGGCATCCTACTGTATGGGCCTCCTGGAACTGGAAAAACCCTTATGGCGAAGGCCGTCGCAAACGAGTCCAAGGCAAACTTTCTCTCAATCAAAGGACCCGAGGTGTTCTCAAAATGGGTAGGTGAATCAGAGAAAGCAGTGAGGGAGCTGTTCAAGAAGGCAAAGCAAGCAGCCCCTTCCATCGTTTTTCTAGATGAGCTTGATGCCATAGCTCCGCATAGAGGAATGCGTGAGGGGTCCCACGTCACCGAAACCGTTGTCAATCAACTTCTTACATCAATGGATGGACTCGAATCAATGGAAGGAGTGGTCGTGATAGGGGCCACAAACAGACCAGACATGATAGATCCCGCCTTGATGAGGGCCGGAAGATTCGATAAGTTAATCCTGATTGAAGTTCCCGATGAGAAGGCGAGGGAAGAAATATTCAAAGTTCATCTAAAACGCACTCCTCTCAATAAGGACGTAAACCTCAAAGAGCTTGCCCAGATGACAGAGTGGTATGTGGGTGCAGACATCGAGACCATCTGCAGAGAGGCCGTTCTTTCCGCCCTGCGAGAATCTATGAAAACGACAAAGGTCAAGCAGGCGCACTTTATGGAGGCGCTTGAGAGAATTCGCCCATCCGTCACAAAAGAAACCATAGAAAGCTACCGAAAGATGGGTGAACGCCTGACCTCCGGTATTGCAGGAAGGAAGAAAGAAGAAGAGATAGCTCCTGAGTACATATGAGGCTTTCTTTGTTTCGAACAAACGAGCCAAGCAAAGCCCCCTCATCCTAAGAGTAATTTAACTTTCTCTACCATCTCCTTCATTTTTAAAGCATCCTTGTCCAATAGAGGTGACTCGGAAATGACGGTTCCTTTTATTTTCCTCTCAACGAGCTCCATGGCCAGAGGCTCAAAGGGAGGTGAGTACCTTTCTCCCAGCGGAAGGTGTTTTCTCTCCCCCTTATCAGTAAATTCAATCTCGGAAAAATGGCAATGCATCTTTTTCAGAATATCTTTGCCATATCCTTCTTCTAATTCATCAAATACTTTGCCGTAGTCCTCTCTTTGTTTTAAGGACCCGCCTCCTCTCGCATGCAGATGGGCAAAATCAATCACGGGCTGAGTCTGGTCCAACTTTTTAGACATTTCTATTGTTTCAGCCAGTGTTCCAACCGCAGAGACTTTCCCAGTCGTTTCCATTCCCAAAGTAACGTCAGAGATTTTTTCCTTCCTCATCTGAGCTAAAACTTCTTTCAGTGTTGTGACAACCAGCTCGCTTGCCTCTCTCGGCTCCCTTCCCATGTAATAGCCAGGGTGAAACACCACTATCCATGCTCCCATTAGATGTGCCATTCTTACAGCCGCAAGTAAATTTCTTTTTGCAATCTCCAACTTTTCCGGTTCTTTTGCACTGCAGTTTATCCAGTATGGAGCATGACAACTTAGCACAACGTCGAGCTCTTTTGCGAGCTTGTTGACTCGTGTTGCAGTTTCTTCCCTCATTCTCACTCCTCTCACAAACTCAACCTCTAAGGCCGATAGACCCTCTTCCTTTGCACACTTGATCCCTTCTAGAGTTCCTCCTTTGCATCCGATTGGAATGCCTGCCGGTCCAAACCTGATCTCCTTCATGCCTTCAAAAGCCCTTCACTTTTTAAAAACATTGTCTTCAATCCTCTGGGAATCATCAAAAAGTGCGGTGACTTCTTTTTCGACCACAAAAAAGGTGATAATCCATGCAAAAATCATAAAGAAATAAATATCCGTAAGTCGATACGCTGAACACGGTGAGATAAAAAAAGGTGTTTAAGTATGGGACGCAGAAGATCCGCGAGAGATCAGTTCAAACAGCAGATGAAAGCCTACAGAAAGCAAAAACGGAAGGTGGACAACACTCCTTACATGCCAGAAAAGGGAAACGTTTACCTCCTGAACTCATTGAATCCCGAAGAGCCTATCGTCGGCAAGGTGATTAAAACGAGAGCCTATAGGAACAAGATCATAATAGAATCTATCGAATGCCCCGAGTGTGGCGAGCCGATGAAATGGAATTCCGAGTGGGAAGCATTTGAGTGCTCAAACCATGAAAAACCTCGCATTTACGAGGTTGTAAGACCTAGGTGAACAGATGGAGAAGCAGGCTGCTGAGCTAGCTTTAAATGAGAAGAAAGTTTTGCTTTCTCTTCAAGAATTGGGAGGAAAGGCAACCACTGGAGAACTAAAAGAGAAGGGTGGATTCGATGAACTGGTAGAGGTCAAGAGTGCAATCTCCTGGCTAGAGACCAAATCGCTGGTGCAGGTTAACCAGAGGATTGAGAAAAAGATCAGCCTTAGCGAGGAGGGAATGCGTCTGGATGGGAAAGGTCTTCCCGAGCGAAGGGCTGCTGAATTTTTGTTAAAAGGTGGCGGAAAGTGCGGGTTGGAAGAGCTCACTTCTTGTTTAAACAAAGAGGAGATATCCCCTGCAATTGGTTGGCTTAAAAAGAAGGGATGGGCAACTCTTAAGAACAAAGTGCTTGAGCTCACGAATGAGGGCAAGCAAGCAGTCAAAACAAGAGGAGAGGACGAGAAAGCAATAGCACTGTTGGCAGAGAAAAAAGAACTAGAAGCTTCCAAATTTTCTCCTTCTTTGCTTAGCTCCCTGAAAAAGAGAAAGAGGGCTTTGGTTGAGAAAGAGAACGTCATCCAAGAAGTAAGAGCAACGGATTCCGCTCTAAGACTCTTAGAGGGCGGAATAGAGCTCAAGGAAGAGATTTCAGATCTGAGCCCCTCTTTAATAAAAAGCGGCGAGTGGAAAAACACTCCTCTAAGACGATACGACGTCACCAGATACGCTCCACCTCTCTGGGTAAGCAAGCCACACCCAATAACTCAGCTGATTGACAGATTGCGAAAGATCTTCTTAGAGTTAGGATTCACCGAAATCAGAGGGAACTACATCGAACCATGCTTTTGGCCAATGGACGCATTATTCATACCGCAGTATCATCCCGACCGGAGCATGCAGTCCACCTTTTATCTAAAGACCCCCTCCTCATTGGACGTTCCTTCCGAATTGTTGGACGTGATATCGCAGGTTCATCAGAATGGTTGGGAAACATCTTCAAGGGGATGGGAATATGATTTTTCAAAAGAGGAAGCAAAGAACGCGATTCTAAGAACGCACACGACGGTGAACACTATTCGGTGGTTGCACGAAAATCCTAAGATACCTCTAAAAATTTTCTCAATTGAGAAGGCATTTAGGAAAGAAGCGATTGATTCGACCCATCTGCCTGAATTCCATCAAATTGAAGGAATCATTTGCGAGAAAGGAGCGAATTTGCGGAGGTTGATGGGTGTCCTTAAAGAAAGTTATCACAGACTTGGATTCGACCAGATAAGATTCAAGCCCGCATACTTTCCCTACACGGAGCCTTCAATTGAGGTCGAAATTCTCTGGAACGGTCGATGGTTAGAACTCGGAGGTTCGGGCATTTTCAGGCCGGAAGTCATGGCTCCCACCAAAATCAAAGAACCTGTTCTTGCATGGGGTCTAGGTTTGGAGAGGTTGGCAATGCTTACCTTTGGGCTCAAAGACATGAGAGAACTCTACACGAACGATCTCGAAAAACTCCAAAAGTTGACACTAATCTAAATGTTTCTGTTGTTCACACTCGCTTGAGATCTAGAGGAACGGAGCAATTATGCTAACTATTACTCCAACTAAAGCCAGTACAAGAAGTGCTAAATATAGCCATCTGATTTGTTTACGTTTCATAAAAGATAAACAATTTTCTGCTATTTACCTATTTTGCCGAGGCGTTTACTTTCAGTCTCCGATTGACGGAGGATGAACAGGCTCGCAAGGAAGATACTCATCCACAAACTACACTGTCCATCTATATCCCTCTAATGGAACGTGCTCGGCTTTTCATCTGGTTTATTTCCCCGCTTTCCTTCCTTGCACTGGATGCATATCCCATATGCCTTGTCAAAACATGAGCCGCAGACTTGTCTGCCACACAGCATGCAGGTATACAACCTCGCAGGTTTTCCGCAAATTTGGCATAATCCTTTCATCATTTTTAACAGGTCCTTTAACCTATCTTATCCAACCTCTTCCTTAGAGCATCCATTGACAAATTAGTGATCGCCAGAGGTATTTCTTCACATTCTGCAAGCTTGCAAGCGAGTTTGTCTAACGATTCTGGCTTATGGTAAATGACGAGAGAGGGTTTCATGGGATGAACTCTGATAGCAATCATGGGTGACCTGCCATAGGTTATGCCTGTGAAGATCAGAGCTCTTTGAGTTGACCAACCATACAGCTTTATGCACTCTGTGCTTGTTAGTGAGGAAATCGCCCTCACTGAGTCGATTAGAGTGAACCCATGAATATTCTTTTTTTCTATATCGTCTTCAACTACCAGTCTTGCATCTATTTTCTCCACAAAATCTTTTGCTGGAACTGCGACAGAATACTCTTTGATATCTATTACCCCCCCACTCACCTGCAGCATTGAGGTGTATTTACTTAGAACCACCCCTCCTCTCCGCTTGTCCAACTCGATGAGTGCCTCGATGGTCCTCTTCAGGACCTCGACGCCAGGAGATTTCCTTCTTGCAGATTCGTAATCAGACACAACAGAAGGGAAAATCCCTAGGTACCTTGCAACTTCTGTTTGGGAGAACTGAAACGTCTCACGCCATTTTCTAAGTGTTGCGTATGGTTTTGGAGACAGGGTTATTTCTCCGGCTATCTTTTCCCCAAGCACCTTCTCAATTTTTTCCATGTTATCAACAATATGTTATATATACTATTTATAATTGTCGATGAAAAAGAGGTTTTTGAAAGATGCCTTTGGAGATGCAGATAAATAGTTATATAAAGCGATTTGTATAAAATACTAGAAGAATAAAATACTGGAAAAAAATAGATTTGAAGTGAAACACGTTGATACGTGCCTTTAAAGATAATTGGGTTGGGCCTGTGGCCTAGTTTGGATATGGCGGCAGCCTCCTAAGCTGCAAATCGGGGGTTCAAATCCCCCCAGGCCCGTGTGCATTTGAGTTCGAAAAACTAACTCTCGCGTCTTGTGAGCGATAGTAATTACTTATGCCAAAAAATAGGAATTATGCCTACTTGCTAAGGGATGAAAACATAAAGCGATGTAAAAAAGATTTGTGAAGCATTAAAAAAGAAGACGGATTAATCAAAGGCTAAAATTAAAGATTTAATTGAACTTGGAATTGGGCGGGATCATCCAGGTATATATGAAGGCGATTGGGACTGGAATTTGAAAAGATTTGGTATAGTGTATAACTTACACGATTTCATAAAGCCTGGGGACGGTATAATTATATATATCAAAAAAGAGATTGTAAAAAGAAGAGAGCGACCCTCAAGATTTATCCCGAGAGAAGTGTTAACCCTCCCTTTAGATTACAATTATTATATACAAAGTTTCATCTATAGTTTCATCTATAATAACATAACTCCCTCCCTGGCGGAGTTTCTTCACAACAGGGGGTTTTCATTCGAAAAAAGAAGTTTTAAGATGTTTACATTTTCAAAACTTTATGGAAGATATAGGATCCATAATGGGACCATAAGTTTCTTTCCCCCCGTCGAACTGATCATCTCCTCCCTCTTAGACAGATTTGTAAAAGAACTGGCAAACTCGATGTTAAAAAAATGACCTCAATCTTTACGGGGAGAGCATTTCAATTGAAGAAATAAAGATTCACCAAAAGCCAGAGATATGGGATAAAATGAAAGTGAAGATGCTCTCCCCGGTGGTTGTATATAGCACCCTGATGACAAAAGAAAGCAAGAAGAAAACCTATTATTATTCTCCTTATGAAGAGGAATTTGTAGATCTGATAGACAAAAATTTGAGAAAGAAGCATAAAGCCTTTTATAAAAAAGAGGCGAGGGCAAGGAAACTGAAGATAGGATTGATGGGAAAGCCAAAAGAAAAAGTTTTGAAGTACAGGGATAACATTATAAAAGGAGGGATAGGAAACTTTGTATTGGATGGAAACAAAAGATTATTAAAGCTGGCCTACGATTGTGGGATAGGCTCAAAAAACTCTCAGGGTTTTGGTATGTTCGAGGTGCTGAGTGATTAAAGCAATGAACAGAATAGTGGAAGAGCTAAAGAAATACCCCGATGTAATGGCCATAATCCTGTTCGGCTTACATGCAAAGGGAAAGGAAAAATCACTCTCTGATATGGATATTGCTGTTTTACTTAAAAATTCTAATTTAGAAGCGGAGATCTCTAATTTTTCCTCGAATCTATTGGATGTAGTTCCTTTTTCCAGGTTACCCTTATATATTAAGTTCGAAGTATTAAAATATGGGAAAACGTTGTTTGTGAGAAATGAAAAATATTTTCTGCAGATAAAGTGGGAAACGCTGAGAGAATATCTTGAGATGTCTTATTTATATGAAAAAATGAGCAGGAGGATATTAGCATGATAAGGCTAGCCTCGATCATATCTAGAACGCAAAGGCACAAAGAAAAAGCAAAAAGAGCTCCTCAAACAGAACACATCAGACTACCTTGTTTTCAATGCCCTTGCGATGGAGTGTTCTCAGGCAGTGAATTCTGCTATAGAACTTGGTGAGCTGGTAGTGTCTGAGAAAAACTTTGGTTTTCCATCCACGTATGGAGAAATATTTAAACTGCTCTACGGGAATAAGATGATAAGTAAAAAGACCTTAAACGAGAGCAAAAGGCTCGTCTTTCTCAGGAATTTGATCGCTCACGAATATTATAACATCAAAGAAGAAGAGTTAAGAGAAATGGCAACTCTTTTAGAGTGTTTGGATGAGCTGATAGAGAATGCAAAAAATCAGTTGGGGGGGTTAAGGAGTGAGTGAGTTTGTAGGGCTTATAGCTAAGACAGAACCTGAAACAACGCTTCGAAAAGATTTAGAATCATTCTACGCAATGAACATAAAGAAAGTTTCCAATAAGATTGATAAAATGCAACCAAAAATGGTCTACAGAATACCTATAAGGGATTGAAACCCTTTTTATTCACCTCTGCATAATTATTAGAGAACTAGATGTTCGACCTAAGCTAATATACTAAAAAACCTGGGTATCCTTTCTAAACTCACTTGCAAAGCCAATAATGGGCCCGCAAAGGCAAAACAAATAGAAAAGTATAAATGTAAGTTACATGGACATGTATACCCTTGGGTATGAATGCCATCTATCCATATATTGTTAGATTCAGGCGTCTAGGCGAGTTTCAAATGAATGAAGAAGTTTGCGAGCACGTGTACGAACCTGCAGAAGATACATTTCTGCTTCTAGAGGCAGCCTTGAGCGAAGTCAAGGAGAACGATTCTGTGTTGGAATTGGGAACAGGAAGCGGCATCATAGCCAAGACACTCTCCAAAAAATCTAAAATATCCCGGATTGTCACAACTGACATAAATCCCTATGCTGTGAGATGTGCTAGATCTAAAGGATTGAAGGTCATAAGGACGAACTTCTTTGATGGATTAGAAAGCAAATTTGACCTGATACTCTTCAACCCTCCTTATCTTCCAATTGACCATCCGGAAATAGGGGATAGATGGCTTGAAATCTCGTGGGATGGAGGAAAAGATGGGAGGAGAGCGATAACCGAATTTCTGAAGGGGGTGGGCGATTATCTATCCGGGAAAGGACGATTTTTGTTGGTGGTCTCCTCTCTTTCCGGAATAGAAGAAACGATAAATTTTGCTAGAAATAAAGGATTTGTTGTGGAAATCCCTAGAGAAAAAAAGCTGTTTTTTGAGAGATTAGTGGTGGTTAGGGGCGCTTTAGACTAGCTGAAAACTCATTTTATTCTTTCCTCCCAAGAGCGCCTAACTATTTCTTAATACCGCAACAAAAATTTAAAAATTTTCCTTGAGATACTCTCCTAACTTCTCCAAAGCTTCCAACATGTTTTTCCTTCCGAACCCTATCCTAAAATGTGCATTACCAAAATCAAACTTGGTGCTTGGTGCCAACAGAACACCTTTCTTATCGAGCAAATTCTTACAAAATTCCCCCGCATTTCTATCGAATTTGATTCTTGGGAACGCTATTGGTCCCGCCGCAGGCCTCTTCCACTCAAACAGATGGTTATACTTTTCAAAGAACTTATCCAATAAGTTGAGATTAGCTTCTATAACTTCCAGGTTGCGCTTAATCAGATACTCTCTATGCCTCAGGGCGAGTATGGAAAGAAATTCGCTTGGTGCGCTGCAGCACATCGTCGTGAAATCCTTAAATGATAACATTCTTTGGAGAATCTTTTTATCTCTAGTTGCAATCCAGCCTATCCTTAGTCCAGACAGTCCAAATGCTTTTGACAGCCCTCCAAGAGAAACACCTTTGTCGTAAATCTCGCACACCGAAGGTGCTCTGTCTTTTTCTTGGTATTCTGAAAACCTATAGCTCTCATCAGAAAAGACATGGACATTGCTCTTCTTTGCGATACAAGTTAATTCATTAAGCTCTTCTTTCGGAATTAAATATCCAGTTGGGTTGTGGGGGGAGTTTATTACAACGGTTTTCGTCTTTTCAGTGATCTTATTCTTTGGGAAATCAAAGTCAAGCTTCCAATCATTCCTGTCATCCATTTCCCATTTGATTATCTCGCAGCCAATAGATCGTGCAATTTCGTAGAGAGATTGGTAAGCTGGATATTGAACGAGAATGTGGTCTCCCCCTTTGAGCAAAGCATTCATAAAAATAAATATGCCTTCCTCTGCTCCGTTTGTTACAATTATCTCTTCTGGCTTTATGTCCCTATACAACCTAGAAATTTCTTGTCTTAGGGCTGGGTTGCCTTGAGATTCAGTGTATCCCAGCCAAAGTTTATCTAGCTTTTCCCCTGATTTTTTTTCTAGAGCCAACAGCTCGCTAACAGCAAAAGATTCGCAATCCGAACAGCATAATAGATAGGGAGCTGTAAACTCATATTTTCCAAAAAATCTCTCTAATTTGAATTCTTTAATTTCCATAAGACCAATTAACAATTGAATCCTATAAATTACTTTTTATTGTCAAATAATTTGTGCAAAAGACGGGATAGCTCAATCTTTTAGATCACGGCTTTATCTACTATTACTAGCTACTTGTAATATTTTGCAAATTTGCATTGCAAAAGCACACACATCTCCAAATCCAATAGAGAGCTTTGCCCTTCATCAAAGTCCACATATAAAGATAAAATCATTTTCTTCCCTATTTTTTTATACTATCTAAAAACACTTATTTTTTAAACTAAACTTTTATATTCTTCAATCGAATTCATTCTTTATGAATAAGATTGCTTTGTTTCTTGTTTTTGTTTTGTTTTTCTCCTTTTTTTCTGGATGCGTCGAAGAAGAAAAAGAAGAAGCTGCTCCTCAAGGGAGAGTAACCTTTGAAGATCTTAAAGTTGAATTCAGCGGTTATCCGTATTACATAGAGGATGTTGTCACGGGGGGAGTGATCTCTGACTTCGGTTCTCATTATGGTGTCAAGGCCAACCTGACGGACAATCGGTTTTTAAAGCTTGCTTACTACACGTGCCTAACAGCAAACAACGCAATGTTTTCTCATTCTTGGTTGACCTTTGATGGAAAAAAGCCCGGAGAGAGAGAAGTAAAATTCAGGTCATGGGGAATAGAAGAAACCAACGGATTTTATGAGGCGAGGGTGTTTTTCATCGATACTAATCTGCTTTTGATAAATTGCAAACTCGAGAATCCCGGCAGAGTCAGCTTTCATATCGATAGGGATGATTCAATCGCTGAGGAGGGCATGGTTAATGAGTGTAATGTTGTCCTCTATCCTCTGGAAAAGCGCGGTAAAATTGCCTTGGACTCTGCATCGATAATTCCACCTCCTTTAAGGCCTGAACTTGCGAACACCGTTTTGGGAGAAACAGTTCGAGTTTACAGGGCTATTCATCCCAGTTTTGATTTCTCCTTGGTCGGCAACTCACTGGTTAGCGAACAGCCGATTAGTGAGTTTTATCTCGTTATTGGTTTCACAGACGATAAATCAGACGCCTTTGAGCTTGCCGAAAAAGGGAAAGAAATACTCCACTCTCACAATCCTGACCAATTATACAAGCAAGTTGTCGGAGATTGGAAGGGCTATCTCAACAGTCTGGCCCCAAATGACCCAAAGTGGAATCCGCTGATGGTTGAAGCCATGACCGCATTACGCATGAATCTGTATGCTCCACGAGGCGAAATGAACTATTGGGGTTCGGTTCCTTCCAAGGTTCATTACAACTTCTTTTGGGGTTGGGACACTCCATTTCACGCTCTTGGGTACAATCATTTTGATCCAGACCTAGCAATAGAAAACATGCTCCTTCAGTTTGAAGGTCTAAAGCCTGACGGGATGCTTTGCCACATGCTCGACGATTCTCTTGCTCCAGTTTCTAGCATAAGCCAGCCTCCTGTTCAAGGATGGATAGTAAATGAGATATGGAAAGAGACAAAAAACGAGACATTCTTGAGACAGATGTACGAGTATGGTTCTAGCTACATGGGGTGGTTTGAGCGAGAAAGGGATGCAGATAACGATGGACTTTATGAGTTCCACACACCCGATGAGACTGGGTGGGATGACACGCCAAGGTATCTGCCCGAGGACATAGACATGGGTTTCGTGGGCTCGGTTTACCAAACAAAAATAGACTCTCTGGACCTCAACTGCTGGCTCTACCAATACTACAAGTATCTAGAAGACTGGGCAAAGATCTTACACAAGCATGAGCAATCTCACTGGGGCAGAAAAGCGTCGAAGCTGGCATCTTTAGTAGAGTCTACGATGTGGAATGAGGAGAAGGGGTGCTGGTTTGATCTTATTAGCATGGCTGAAGAGCACGAGCATGTTGAGATATTAACTCCTGCAATTTGGTTCCCAGCATGGGTCGGTCTTAGCAACAACCAGACTAGAATAGAAAGGGTGATAGAAGAGCACTTGCTCAATCCAGACGAATTCTTTGGAAAATATCCAATACCAACGGTAGCATACAACTCCAAATTCTATGATCATGAGGGCGAGGGGGCTTACTGGCGAGGGCAGATCTGGCTAATCACAGCTTACAGTGCATACGATACCTTAAAAGAACACAGTTATGAACAAGAAGCTCTGGAACTCAAAAACAGACTGTTTTCGATGATGAGTACTCCTGAGAAGGGAGGAATTTATGAGAATTATGACGCACTTACCGGAGAGGTTGGATGGATATGGACAAGCCGCCCCGACAAAACATTTGAAGAAATGCCCTCCTGTTTTCAGTTCGGCTGGAGTTCCGTCTTTGTGATAGAAATGCTCACTGATGATTTGTATTAATTGGACACCATCCAAAATAGCCAGTTATATGTTCTTATGCGTTTCTGAGAATCGAACTATAGTCAAGAACGTAACAAATTAAACTAATATATGGCTCTTGTCTCCTTGTAGAAGACGAAATAAAAGTTTAAAAAGTTGCGTCTTTCACTATAAGGGCATATGGGTTCTTGGGGT
>DUKC01000120.1:0-386 GCA_013329495.1 Thermoplasmata archaeon | reverse complement strand
AAAAAAACCTAGCTTGTCAATCTCTTTGGCAAAGCAAGCCTCACCGCAATCAAAACCAGCAAGCCCACTATCAGGATAGCCTTTCTTTCCCACGGCATGGGAACCAAAAAACTATGAAAAAAGGAATCGATTACTTCCTTCGGTGAGATATCAGGAATCCTGAATGACCTCTCCCCTGTTTCGGGATCCTGTTGGTAAAACACAACTTGTTCATTAGACACCGAAGTCTTCTCTTTACCTTCGTATTCAACCCATATGTGTATTGGGGAAGAATCAATTTGATAAGGTATATTCTTTATTTCAAAGATTGAAGCTAGAACTATGGCCCTCGATTTGCAATCCCCTTCTCCCTTTTTCAAAACCTCTTCAACAGTAGGGAAATACCA
>DUKC01000185.1 GCA_013329495.1 Thermoplasmata archaeon | reverse complement strand
TTCGCTTCTTCTATTTCCTCAGCCTCTCCAATTCCAGTATTAATAATCTTGTTCTTTCTTACGATCATTCGTAGTGGTGTCTTGAAGCCCATCATCTTAGAATGTCCTTCATAGACCACTTCCTCGTCACTCACTTTTACACGCTTCATGAAATATTTTCCTTTTATCCCGGGTATCTTAGGTTTCAACGTGCCTTCGATCGTTGACCAGTCATCGGAATAGGTGTTATCTATCTTAAGCTCTCCGATAGGCGTCCCCCAGTGTCTTCCTGTGATTTTGTTTCCTTCCCATGCGCTCTCTTCATCAGATCCTTTCAACGAATATTTTCCGAACGGCATTTTACCTCTTTAGTTTTTATAAGGAAGTTGATTCTCCTCTCTTGCTGTCGACTCTTTTTTGCAGGTTTTTTACTCCTGTCTAAAAATCGTCTAAACAAGAAGAAAAAGGGAGTGCTAGTGAACTTAGCAGTATCGCCTCCATAGAGGTAAATGAGGGTGAGCACTTATTTAATGCTATGCAAAGACTGAGTCTTGCAAAGTGCTCATTATGCCCAATCCAACGCTCTTTCAACAGCTCTCTCCCAATCTTCATAGAGTTCTTCTCTCTTCTTTGCACTCATTTTTGGCGAGAATCTCTTGTCGACTTTGCGGTATTTTTTAAGCTCGTCTTGAGATTTCCAGTATCCAACACGCAACCCAGCAAAGTACGCCGCCCCGAGAGCTGTCGCTTCCAGTATCTTTGGCCTTTCAACATCAACATGGAGCATATCAGCCATAAACTGCAGGATGAAGTCATTTTGGGAAGCACTCCCATCTGCCTTTATCATCCTGACTTCGATTCCTGTGTCTTCTATCATCGCAAGCATTATGTCCCTGCACCGATACGCGATAGATTCCAATGTCGCCCTTACAAGATGCTCCTTTTTTGCACCTCTTGTCAAACCCAGTATTGTTCCTCTGGCATAAGGGTCCCAATGGGGCGAGGATAAACCAGCAAATGCGGGGACCATATAAACCCCTTTGGTGTCTTCCACGCTTTTCGCCAGCTTTTCGGTCTCCCCTGCACTGCTTATGATCCGAAGGTCGTCCCGCAGCCATTGGACCACAGAACCTGTTGTGTTGACAATCCCTTCAAGCTGATAGGTGACCTTACCGTTTAGCTTCCAGGCTATCATGGGCGTCATCTTATGAACCGATGCCATGGGCTCGTGTCCAGTGTTCATGTCTATGAATGTCCCAGTGCCGTTTGTGCATTTTACATCACCCTTCCCGAAACAGGCCTCAGCAAAGAGGGCGGATTGTTGGTCTGCAACAACAGAAGTGATTGGAATTGGCTCACCTAAAAGCGTTGTTTTTCCATAGTCATCGCTCGTTTCTTTGATTTCCGGCAATTTGATCTCTTTTGGCAATTTGAAGGGCTTCAGGAGCGTGTTGCTCCACTTCAAACTAAAGGGATCAAACATGCCTGTGCAGCTGATGTTTGAAAAATCGGTCGCATGGACCTTTCCTTCTGTGTATTTCCAAACGAGCCATGTGTCCAGAGTTCCAAAGAGAAGGTCGCCTTTTTTTGCTTTCTCATTTGCCCCTTTCACATTGTCAAGCACCCATCTAACATGGGGGGTGGACATTTCTGGCGTGAGCGACAAGTGGGATGCAGTAATCAGCATCCTAATCGCCCTGCTTTTTCTCAGGAATTTGACTGCACTTGACAATTCAGTGATCACACGTCCAATTCCCCGAACAAGCTTCAGACTCGTTTGCTGACTAATTTCCTCGCACAACTTGGCGGTTCTGGTGTCTTGCCAGCTGATCGCGTTATAAACAGGCGTTCCAGTCTTCTTATCCCAGAGAACGTTGGTCGCTCTCTGCGTTGCTATTCCAATTGCCGCAATTTCCTTTGAGGTCAGCTTTGCATCAGACATTGCCTTCTTTGTCACCTTGAGACACTTTTCCCATATTTCTCCCGGGTCCTGCTCAACCCAACCAGGCTCTGGATAGATATGGGGGACTTCTTCATATGCTTCAGATACGATGTTGGTGTCCTTGTCTATAATCACGGACCTAACTCCCGTGGTTCCGACATCATTCACCAAAATATACTTTTTATCCATTTTTTTTCTCCTTATTTTCTTTTTCGAGATCACGAGACGAAACTATATCCACTCCCAGATTAAAAATGTTTCTGAGTATTACATCGCCATAATTAACGGGAGCTTTTACTTTAGCTTTTTTGACTTCTTTTACGCCTGAGGGTATCAACTTTTTGGGTATCGGCTCGGTGCTGCGAACAGGCAATTTGGGGAGCAGCCCTCCTTGGATTCGAACGGTGGTTGTGAGTATTCGACAGGGATTGGAGAACTCATCTATTGCGTATTTTTCCCCTTTTTTGCATTCGTTACCTTTAATTTCCAATATCTTGCCGTCTTCCACAACCACTTCTATTCTGCATCCCATGGGGCAAAGAGTGCAAGTAACGAAGTAGCTTTTCTTCATTTTTTCCTTTCCTCCACATCAATTGTTAGTTCATCACCCTTGATTTTGTCTAAAGTGTCTGGAGGGACGTTTATCCTAACCATCTCGGGGGGTCTAACAATTCTTTCTCTTTTTTCAAGCAATTTATCTCCATTGGCCGAAACAACAACCCCAACACTCTTCTCCGTCTCTTTGACTCTGAAGTAGAATCTCGTACTTTCGTTCAAGTTCTTATTGCGTATGATCTGGGGGACTATATAGTTGACGTTTCTTCCCGTCTTCACACGTATTGGGGTTTTTCTTCTCTCCAATTTGCCGCCTATAGAGGCTGCAACACCCTTTCCTGCCCTCTCTGCCGACTCCGAAACATCATCAACAAGATCATACACATTGACAACATTCCCGCAAGCAAAGATGCCCGGAACTGAGGTCTGCATCTGCTCATCTACAGTGGGACCTTTCGTTTTTTCTTCTATCTCTACGCCGGCCATTTTGGAGAGTTCGTTTTCAGGAATCAACCCCACAGACAGAACAACGGTGTCACAAGGAACGTACCTCTCCGTTTCTTTGATTGGTCTTAACTCTGAGTCAACCTCTGCTACGGTCACGCCCTCAACTCTGTATCTGCCGGTTATGTTGGTGATTGTGTGGGATAGATGGAGTGGTATGTTATAATCCTCCAAGCATTGAACAACATTTCTCGTCAGGCCTCCCGGAGTTTTCGTGATTTCATACACACCTTTTACCTTTGCACCTTCCAGCGTTAGTCTTCTGGCCATGATCATTCCAACGTCGCCTGAGCCGAGTATGACTACCTTTTTACCAGGCATTAATCCTTCAATGTTTATATACCTCTGAATTACTCCTGCGGTGTAAATTCCGGCGGGCCTGCTTCCAGGTATTAGGACTTGATATCGGGTCCTTTCACGACATCCCATTGAAAGAATGATTGTTTTTGCTTTTACTTCGATCAAGCCATCCGAAGGGTTGACTGCCGTTATTTCCCTGTTTTGATCTATTTTCAGAACCATTGTGTTGGGCCTCACTTTCACGCCGGTTTCTCTGAGTTTGTTTATGTATCTCTGAGCGTATTCGGATCCAGTTAGCATCTCGCCAAAAACAAAATTTCCGAAGCCGTCGTGTATGCATTGCGGGAGGATTCCACCAACCCAGTAATCCCTCTCAAGCAGCCAGACGTCTTCTATTCCGCTTTCGTATGCACTTATGGCTGCTGCCATGCCCGCTGGGCCACCCCCTATAACCACTACATCCACTTCATGCATGCTTGCCTCCCCTCTTTCTTACCTTGCTCTTCATGAACAGGTTTGATCCGTCTCCCTTCTGCATCACTTCTTCCTCAGAAATGCCCAACTCTCTGGCAAGGATCCTTGCCACTCTCGGACCGCAGAATCCTGCTTGGCACCTGCCTGAGCCTGCTCTTGTTCTGTACTTAACAGCATCAACCGTGACCGCAGGCAGAGGAGAATGTATGGCATCCACAATCTCACCCTCCGTGACATGCTCGCATCGACAGACAATCTTTCCGTAGAGAGGATTTTGCTCTATCTGCTCTCTTTTCTTTTCTGAGCTCAACTTCTCAAAGATTGGTATGCCTTCTCGAACAGGGTTGAAATCCTCTTTTTCTTCCATTTCTAGACCCTGTTCCCGCAAAATGTCTAAAGCTAGTTCCGCGATGGCTGGAGCTGCAGTCAGTCCAGGGGATTGTATGCCAGCCACATTCACAAACCCTCGGACGTTCTTAGCTGGTTTGATGTAAAAGTCCTCTTTGTAGGTTGGTGCCCTGATACCTGAGAAAAATTTTATGATTGAGCTCTTTGGGAAATTTGGAAGGGCGGAAGAGTATTTTTCGAAGACCCAATCGATTTCCTCCTTCGACACCTCTCTGCCATTTTTGTCTGGAATTTCTACCGCGCTTGGACCCCAGTTTATGTTTCCATCCACGGTCATGAGAACCGCACCACCCTTGGTGTGTGGATCTCTTGGAAATTTCAACAGGCTCACCTGATGGGTGATGTAGGACTCCATTTCCTTATCAAAGAGAAGTATGACGCCTTTCCTGGGATGAATCGTGAATTCTTTGGCTCCGGCCATCGCAGCAACGTCGTCGGAAAAGACGCCGGCTGCGTTGATGACAAAGGAGGCTTCTATCATCCCACGATTTGTAACAACTCCCTTTACCTTCTTGTCTTCAACCAGAACACCTGTGACCTCAGTATCGAGAAAAACCTTGGCCCCGTTCTGAACCGCATTTTCTGCGAGGGCGATGGTCAGGCGGAATGGACAAACCAGAGCATAACCCGGATGAAAAACGCCGACCAGAGCCCGAGGAGTTAGGTTGGGCTCCATTTCCAGCAGTTCTTTCCTTTTTACGACCCTGGGTTTGTCCCCAACAATCTTGCCCTTTCGTACAACAAAGGGAGGGATCAGATACTTTGACAAAAAATTCCCAACAAAGGAAGGCATCTTTCCCGAAAAAGTGTCTTTGGTCATCACAACCAAGAGGCCATTTCGCAAATATGGTACGTCCAATTCTTCTGTCAGCTTCTCATACATTGGCCATGATTTAGCACAGAGTTCTTTTTTTAGAGTGCCTGAATCCTCTCCTATGCCTGTGTGGACCTGAGCGCTGTTGGCCTTGCTTGCCCCCATCCCCACATCCCACTCTTTCTCCAACAGAACCACCTCAAGGTTGTACCGAGAAAGTTCTCTGGCTATGCAGCAGCCAACCACACCGCCACCAACTACCACAACGTCTGCTTTTTTGGGAAGCTTGGGAGGATAAATCTTTGTGGTTAATTTCTTTTTTTGCCTTGCCTCTTTTTTTGGAACGATACCTTTTACCTTAACATTGTTTACAATCTCACCAACACCCTTAAACTTACCAGCTTGATAGCCCAATCTGACAACATCGTCCCAGGAGTCGACTGAGCCCTCAAGGTGAACCACATCGCCCTCTAACGAGACTTCGATGTTGGGAAAACTCATCTTTGCAAACGTTTTTTGGATTTTTTTAATAACTCTTGGATTTTTGTCGTTCATTTTTCCAAACTTTTTAGCAAAACTTCAGATATATCATACACCTTGACTTTTTTGTCCTTATTTGCATTCTTGAACGCCAGTTCGCAGGTGGGACAGGCGGTAACTATGTTGCTACAGACTTCTTTGAGTTCAGAAATTCTGCTCTCTCCTATTTTTGAGGATATTTCTGGATTGGTTATTCCGAGCATGCCGCCCATTCCGCAGCACCTGGTCTCTCTGTGTGAAAAATAGGTTTCTTTGAGTTCTAAGCCTGGGATGCTCTTGAGCAACTCTCTAGGTGCTGAGCACACATTTAGTTTTCTCGATAGTGCGCAGGGATCGTGATAAACGAATTCTCCCTGAAGTCCCGCTGGCTTTATCTTATTTTCCTCGACTAGCCTCAGCAGGAATTGGTTCATCGGCAAAATTTCTGCCTTAAGCCTGAATCCGATCTTGGGATAAAGCTCCCGGAACACATAGGCGCACTCTGGGCAGTCGCAGACCAAAGTTCTGCACTTGCTCTTGTTGATCAATCTTGAATTGTGCTCCGCAAACTTATAGAATGAATCTTTAAAACCTAGGGTTGAGAGGGGAGCGCCGCAACACCATTCATCGGGTATTGTTGCAAAGTCTAATCCAGATTTTTCTAAAAGCTTGATGTTTGTGTTGACGACATCAGGGACTTTTGCACGCGCTGTGCAGCCCATAAAGTAGAGGATTCTCGCTTTCTCTGCCTCTGTATCTGGGGGGATCAAACTTTGGTCGTATATCTGGTGATTCTTTTCTAGCTTGTCTTTGAGTTCTAACAACGCTTTAGGCGCCAGACCCTTGTCTACAATGTCTTCTCTAACTCCAACCAGCAGATCCTCGACAGAAAAATCGAAAGGACACCACTCCCTGCTTGCATCGCAACCTGCGCATTTGTACATCAGATCTACGAATTCTCCTGAAAAATCGATCTCACCCATTTCCATCAGATACGCAATCCGAGATTTGGCCGCGGGCGTGAGGGCTTCTGAGTTTCCGACTCTCGCTACCGGACAGTCAAATCGGCACATGTTTGGACAGAGAGCGCATTTTAAGATGTCGCCGACTTTTGCGTTAGTCTTCTCTTTTGGGACATACTTTTTCTTCGCATTTAAAAAGTTATGAACCACCTCTTTTTTTGTGGACCATTTGGCTTCCATCAGCGAATCTATTAACCAAGAGTACTTCTTTATCTTATCAAGCATTTAAAGCCCCATCTTTCCTGGATTCATTATGTTTTTTGGATCCAGGCTCTTCTTTATTTTTTTGAGAATTTCGAAACTCTGACCAAGCTCTTCTCCTAACCACCTGGCACGCATGAGCCCTATGCCGTGATGATGGCTTATCGAGCCTCCCGCATCGAGGCAGGACCTCATTGCGGCGTCCCAGACAGAGGTGTAGAATTCATTGGGTTCCGCTCCCTTAACTGGAGTGCCTCCGAAGATAAAGTAAAAGCAGACACCCTGGGGATAAAAATGCGAAGCATGCGCAAAAGCGACTATCACGCCGTTGACGTTTTCCATTGCTGAGATCATTGAGTTGTACAGCTCGATGGACTTGTCCCAGGTGACGGAGACCTCGATTGTGTCAAAAATGATTTCCCTCGGTGCAAAGTCTGATGCTTCCTTAACGTTGAAGCGTGTCTCAAACCAATGAATTACCGGACCTTCGCCACACTCTATTCCTTCGTGCTTCCTGCAAACATCTTGCGAAACCTTTGTCTCTAATTCAACCAGTTCCTTATCACCCTGCAGCACCAGCACAAGAAGACATTTGTCTTTTGCTTTGCCCGTTTGATAAAATCTAAATGCAGTCTCTTTTTCGTCGTACAGTCTGATCACTGCAGGAAATATGCCCCTTCTCAAAATCTTCCTGATGCACTCGAGACCGCTTTCCATACCCTCAAAAGCATAGGAGAGGAGTTCTTTTTTTTCTGGATAAGGCCAAATCTTTAGAGTTGCTTCTGTGATAATTCCGAGAGTCCCCTCGGATCCCAGCATCATCTTGTCTATCCTGGGCCCAGTTGATGACTTAGGGACTGTCTTTGATCTGATGACTTCGCCTTGGGGAAGGACTGCTTCAAGAGATATCAGCATGTCATCTATTTTTCCATATTTTGTTGAGAATTGTCCCGCCGCTCGAGTGGCAAGATTTCCACCCAACGAAGAACAATAGATCGATTGGGGGCTGTGACCCATAGTGTAACCTTCTTTGTTCAACAATCTCTCAAGTTCCATCAAATTTAAACCAGGCTGAGCAGTCACCGTCAAATCTTTGTCATTGATTTTTAGGATCTTGTTCATTCTCTTGAGGTCAACAAGGATCCCACCTTTGACCGGGATCATTCCACCCAACACTCCAGAAGCTTCTCCAAAAGGAACAACAGGTATGCTCTCCTCATTTGCAAGTTTTAGTATGTCAGAAATTTGCTTGGTGTTTTCCGGCCAAACCACACAGTCTGGAAGGGCTGGAACCTTCCGTTCTAACATCCATCTCAACGCAATCGGCCAGAAGTCTCTTGAATAGATTATTTTATCGATCTCTTTGTCAGAAAAGTTTTCTGGACCAACAATGTCACACAACCTCTTGAAGACTGTTTTTCTTTTTTTCTCACTTAGTTTTTTCTTTGGGCGATACACAACCCCATATCCTTTTTCGGGAGTGTTCAAATTACCAGAACTCTTTGGATTGCTTTTTTTTATGGAATCATCTCCTACTGTGAGTCGTTATTAATGCTCCTATTCGCATCTCAGTCCCTTCTTAATCGGCCCATCGAGACTTCTTTTTTATCCGGAAAGATGGTAGTCAATCAACACCTTATCTATGACTCCTTCGGAATCCATCATCGCGCCCATAAAAATGGTGTCATGCTCTTTAACAAAGTAGTTTAGCTCTGGAGACCACCACCGTTCCATGGTTGTTGTTGTAGTAGCCTTTGTGATGAATCTTCCCGTATTAGATGTAAAAACAGTGGTGACTTTATAGCACTCGAATGAACCTGCGGGGGTGGACACTGTTTCTTTCCCGTCGACTGATACCTCTACAGTTATTGAATCCGAGGTCAGATCTCTAGACTTGTACTTTGGGGCCAAAGGCACTCCTGTCTCGGGCACGTAGGTGTAAAAAAAGGTTTCTTCGGTCCAGATGTCGCCGATTGCGAGTGGGAAGGACAGTGCCTTTAGACAATCTGTGTAATACTTTAGTTCTCCACTCGACTGCTCCTCCAGATAATAAAACATCGCAGAGTCGCCCAAAGCATAGCAGAAGTTAGCATGAAAATCAGGATCAGATGGTGTCGTTGTCCTCCACAATGCGCACGCTCTTGGGAGGGAGTCGCTGATCTCTCCCTCTCTCGTTTTGCCTTTAACTTCATCTCTTACACCCCTGTATTGATGAATTTCGTTGCGCTCTCCCGGCTTTTCCCATAGGGAGATCGTCGCAGCTTTATCTCCTGAACTCGTTGCGCGGAATGTGAACTTACTATTCACTGGAGGAAAATACGACAGTTGCTCCTTTATGACTATTTCTTTCTGTTCTTCGACAGGTTCTACTTCAACTCCTGCTTCTTCTTCGACACATCCGACAAAGGTCAGACAGACGAACGAAAATACGAGAGCTGTGGCAAACAAACTTTTTTTGTTCATGCTAAAATAAATATATTGTGGCTATATAGTTTTTTTTGTAGCTATGTTATCAATGTCAGCAAATTGAAAGTAGGGGATTGCAAATTCTTTCGTAAGATACAGAAAGAAGGGCGGGAGGATAAAGAACCAATTGATAGACAGGCTGAATTTAGAGGGATCTAAAGTAGGCCCTCTAGTTTATGTGAGTTTACGTGATATCTAACCGCGATATCCACTGGATTATCACGCGGAAATATTTAGTAAAACCCTACGAAAAGTTAACAAAGAGGAACAATTTTTGAATCAAACAGAAGTCGAACATTTTCAAGCATAAAAGATATAAAAGAGAGAATAATATGTCATAACATGAGAAAACTTATTCGCAAAAATGTAATCGAAAATCACATTTGCCATGATGCATCAGCACCAGCAGTAGCATCATTTATCAAAGGGATGCAGCGTTTGCCTAGAAAACACCTCGTGAGGAGCGAATCCTCCACGATTTGTGTGAATGCATGGTTGAAGTAGAAAAGTATGAACTAGAAAATCTAAGTGAATATACTGCAGTAACTTTGCCAATCATTCCAGGGCGATGTTCAAACCGCTTAAGTCAAATAGCTAATCAAAAGAAAGGAGAGAGAAGAAAATGCAAAAAAAGAGTAATTTGTTTAGTGAGCATATTACTAATTGGAGCTCTATTCCTGGGCTCTTGTGGATGTATAAAAGAGTCCAAAAAAGAAGAAAAGGAAGAAACTCCTCTTGGGAAAATGGAGATTCCTTCTAATTGGAAATGGTATGAATCAGAAGAAGGGGGATTTAAAATAAGATATCCTGAGAACTGGAGGGAATGGGAGCAAATAACCTTATCCGGAAAAGAACTACTTTTTATTATTTTCCCTCCAGACTTAGATCCTTTTACAATATGCGTTCATTCTGAAAAATCCAAGTCAAACTATGAAGCAGCTCAGAACTTCATAAAAAATGGTCCGAAGCTTTATTCTAATTTCCAATGCGAAGAATTTACCAATTTTACCTTAGATAACGTGCCTGCGATAAAAATGATTTCTGCTTTCGAATATAAACACCCTATGAATGAATCTAAAGAAATGCATTGCAGACGTTTATGTATCTTAGCACAAAAAGGACAAAAACAATATACACTCCAATATAATTGGGCACCAGATAATATTAATGAAACCTCTGAAGGTTTTGAGTACTATCTCAAGCAGGTCAACCAGATGGTCAGTTCATTTAGGTTTCTCTAAAAGATGAAAAAGAAAGATACTTATAAACTTTATAAGCTAAATTAATCTATATAAAACTAAAACAGATGTTTCCTTTAAGAGATGAAAATCCAACTCTAGAATTCCCTTATATCACTGTCAGCTTGATTGGGATAAACACTGTGATGTTCTTGTTCACACTTTTGAGCGGTAGATACGAGTTTTATCTGTATGATTTTGGATTTATTCCTGCTGATCCAAGTTTTTTCACTTTATTAAGTTCAATGTTCATGCATGCTGGAGTTCTCCATCTGGTGGGCAACATGTGGTACCTGTGGCTTTTTGGAGACAACACCGAAGAAAGAATTGGGCACTTCAAATTTCTGTTGTATTATCTGGGTTGCGGTGTGGTTGCTGCGCTGGCAGAAGCGGCGGTCAATCCTTATTCTACCATCCCGTTAGTCGGTGCTTCAGGAGCGATTGCAGGAGTGCTGGGAGCGTATGTAATAATCTTCCCAAATGCTAAAGTGAAAACCTTGGTTGGCATCTTTCCTTTTTGGTGGATAGCGAGGATAAAGTCGGTATATCTTTTGGGATTTTGGTTTGTGTACCAGCTCATTTTGAGTTTTTTTGTTTTGGTCACTTACCAAGGCGTTCAGGGTGGAGTGGCATACATGGCGCACGTTGGGGGATTTGCCTTTGGGATGCTGATTATGCTGCTGGCCAAGCTGATTCGTATCCATCACCCGAGGAGTGCCTGACGCTTACGTTACGTATTGTCAGGCCTCATTTTGGTCTCTTAGAAGATGTTGCAGGCATGAATCAGCACGACAAGTGATATCAGGATTTTCCAAACGAACTCCACAATAATTAAAGAGTCTCCCAATTCATCTTTTTCTTAGACTATTTGATTGAGTCGCAAGTTCCAGAGTACAAAAATATCAAAACACTGGCTTTAAATATTGAGAACGAAATAAAATTAGACTATGGGTAACAGAATAAAAAAGGTCCTGATCTTCTCCTTGGTCTTTTTTGTGTTCGTAGGATGCATTGGACAAACTCCAGAAGAGAAAGAATACGACTCAACAACAAAGGGAGAGAGAGTGATTTACGATTCTGAAGCAAAAGCGTACGGAGCAGAGATAGATGAGATAAAGCGAGAAGCTATGCAATTTTTGGATGGGCACGCTAGAGAGTTTGCTGCTCTGTCAGATGCAATTTGGAGTTACGCTGAGTTAGGTTTTCAAGAATACAGATCGTCTAACCTCCTCGCTTATGCCTTGAAGCGACAGGGATTCAAAGTAGATCTTGGAGTTGCTGGGATACCAACCGCGATCACGGCAAGCTGGGGATCTGGAAAGCCAGTGATCGGAATCACCGGAGAGTATGATGCTCTACCAAGTCTCTCTCAAATGTCTGTGTCTCACAAAGAGCCGGTTGTTGAAGGGGCCCCAGGTCATGGTTGCGGACATAATGTATTGGGGACTACTGGAGTAGCCTCGGCTATTGCGTTGAAGCATGTCATGGAGCTCTACGATCTGAAAGGGACTGTAAGGTTTTTTGGCTGTCCGGCTGAGGAGTCGGGAAGCGCAAAAATATTTATGGTGAGAGAGGGAATGCTGGATGACGTAGACGTAGTTCTTGATAATCATCCCAGCAACGGATTTTCAGTAGATTATGGTGTTAACTCAAACGCATTATTTTGCGTTCGTGTCACTTATTATGGTAAAGCAGCTCATGCGGCAGGGGCTCCATGGATGGGAGTCAGCGCCCTCGATGCGGTTGAACTCATGACTGAAGGGATAAATTTATTGAGAGAGCATTTGCGCGTGACGCACAGAATTCACTATGTTATTTTGGAAGGAGGAGCATGGCCAAACATAGTTCCGGATAAGTCTGTTGTTATGTGTTATGTGAGAGACACCGACGAAAGAATAAAAGATACCTATCAAAAGGTCTTGAACTGTGTCGAAGCAGGTGCCATAGGTACCGGCTGTGAGTATGAGGTAGAACTGATTAAAGCATACCACCAGAAGCATTCAAATGAGGTTTTAGCAAGGGTGATACACGAAAATATGAAGTTGGTCGGTTTGCCGAAATGGACGAAAGAAGAGCAAGATTTTGCGAAACGGATACAAAAGAATATGGAACTTGAGCCAAAAGGTTTACCAAAAGAAATAAGGCTGATGGAACCACAAGAAATATTTACTGGAGGAGGATCGACGGATGTCGGGGAAATTAGTTTAGTTGCTCCAGTGGCAACTGTGAGAACTCCATGCTGGGCGTTAGGAGTTCCAGGACATAGCTGGGGGATAGTAGCAACAGGTGCTACAGACATAGCTCATAAGGGGTTGCTAGCGGGAGCGAAAACAATTACATGCACAAGCATAGATCTTCTAACCAAACCAGAAGAACTGAGAAAAATAAAAGATGAGTTTGAGGAAATGAGCGATGGATATCCATACGAATGTTATATGCCAAAAGATGCAAAGCCTGCTCTAGATCTGTTTGAAGAGGAAATGAAAAGGTGGAGACCTTTAATGGAGGAGTATTATAAAGAAGGGTAAAATTCCGTTCAATTGTGGAATTGGGACTCATTTCTACAAATGAAGACAGTATCTCCGAAAGAATTT
>DUKC01000036.1:3673-9112 GCA_013329495.1 Thermoplasmata archaeon | reverse complement strand
ACTTCTTGGCTACGAAGTTAAAAAAATCAGTAGGCCCGTCAAAAATTATTCCTTTTTTCGATTTTTCTTATAAAAAAATTGTGTTTTTTCACAAGGTTGATAAACGCAAAGAGATATAGGTTCTATTGGCGAAAGGCTTGGGCTAGACTGGGGCGGCAGGCGTTCCCTGTAACCAGAAATCGTCTATACGCTGGAGTTGAAAGCCTAGGGGCGGCGTAACTTGTGGGTTAACGTCCCATAAGTCTACTAGGATATCTCGCCTCACAGGATCGAAGGCGATAGGGTTCTTTTACCGGAGGGAAAGGGGCCTTATCCCAAATGTGGGCAACGGGTTAGGCACGGAAGTGAGCAGTCTTACCGCATACTCTCGATGCTTGGGAGATAACGAGGTTGAGAAACCTTATGGATCAACGCTTTCTCATGGGAGCGTCCACTTTAGGTGTGTTCAAGCCCGCCAAAGGTGAGAAAATTGTCGATTTCTCTTACTCATGAGTCACTCGTAGCAGTGTGGGAGCAATTTTTCAAAAAATATTGCAAATCTGATGTAGCAGGCATGATCTACGCCTATCCTGTTCAGAGGAGCTTGGTCGTTGATTACAGAAATTTGGAAAAGGAAAACATAGAGCTTGCAGACCATTTGCTAAACAAACCGAGCGAAGCTCTTTGTGCGGGGGAAGAAGCGCTAAGAAGCTTGTTAGAAGATGTAGAGGAGCCATCTAAGGAGCTTGCGCGAATTCATCTCAGGGTCAAAAACCTTTCGGAGGTTAACCGAATACCCATACGAAATCTAAGGAGCGAACACCTTGGCAAACTGGTTGCAATAGAAGGATTAATCAAAAAAGTGACAGAAGTCAGACCAAAGATGGAAGATGCATTTTTTCAATGCAAGGTATGCGGAACGACAATAAAGGTTCACCAAGAAGAAGATTTGTTGACTCAACCCCTGCAATGCTATGAAGATCAGGGAGGTTGTGGAAGAACCACAGGTTTCAAGCTTTTGATAGAGCAATCTAAGTTTATTGATCAGGAAAAAGTGGAAATTCAAGAGTCCCCTGAGCTTCTCCGCGGTGGCGAACAACCCCAGTGCCTGACAATATACATAGAAGATGACCTGGTCGGGCAGCTAGCCCCGGGAGACAGAGCAATAATCAATGGTGTGGTCAGAACCCAACAGAGACGAAGAGGTACTTTAAAACTTACTGAGTTTGATAAGGTTTTGGATGTAATTTCGATAGAGCAACAACGGTTGGCATATGAAGAAGTTTCAATAACCCGCGAGGATGAGGAAGCAATAAAGGAACTAGCCAAAAACGATGACATCTATGACAAGCTTAGAGAATCGATAGCTCCGACTATTTGGGGCTTAAGCCAAGAGAAGGAAGCCTTAGTTTTGCAGTTGTTTGGTGGAATACCAAAACTCATGGCAGATGGGACCAGAATAAGGGGGGACATCCATGTTTTGCTTGTTGGCGATCCATCAACCGCAAAATCTCAATTGCTTCGTTATGTCGCAAATCTAACCCCAAGATCCATTTATGCTTCCGGAAAGACCAGTAGTGCCGCCGGATTGTGCGTTTCTCCAAACACCTTGATTTCTTTATCAAATGGAGAAATTGTGGAGATAGGAAATTTTGCAGAGAAAAGAATGTCCAATCCAATGAGAGTGAGAGAGGGAATTTGGGAACAAAAAAGTGATGGCGTAAAACTATCTACCATTGGAAATGAATTGGATCTACAAGAGCGTGAGTTGCGAGCCGTTTGGAAATTAAAATCGCCAAAGAGACTAGCAAAAGTAACTACGAGAACAAAAAGAGAGATAACCGTGTCCAAAAACACACCACTTCCAATTAAAGGGAAACAGGGCATAGAATGGATTAAGGCAAATGAATTAAAAAAAGGACTATTTTTAGCCATCCCAAGATGTTTGCCAGAGCCAAAAAATAGAATTCCTTATACAATAGAATTGATAGATTCTGATTGTGTGGTGGAGGGTGTAAACGATCTTGTTAAGAAGGTGGCCATTCTCCTAAAAAATAAGTATGGAAGAATAAGAAATGCATCCAGAGAATTGGGGATAAATGAAGAAATTTTGTATCATAACTGGGTGAATGAAGGGGGAAGAGAAAACATACATCTTAAGGAACTCTGCAGGTTATGCAAAGAAGCTAATGTTCCAAGAGATGAGGTAGCGAAAAGCATCAAATTCTTTTCTCAACAGGCGGGACACAGAATAAAGTTGCCAGCGAAGTTATCAAAAGAAATGCTGTACTTCGCTGGTTTGATAGTCGGCGAGGGGAGCATTTGTAAAACAAATTTTGGAGGATATGCAATAAGGTTCAGCAATTCTAATGCGTTTCTTATGAAGAGATTTGCAGAAATCTCAAAAAGCCTTTTTGATATTGAAGCAAAAATCATGGAAGGAAATGAGAAAAGACCAACCGAGGGAAGATTCAATTCAAAGTTGGTTGGAGAAATATTTAACAATCTGGGAGTGCCCTTTTCTCCAAAATCTGACAAAAGCGATCTGTCAAACAAAATAACAAAATTACCTAATTCCTATCTTTCCGCATTTTTGAGGGGTCTGTTCGACTGCGAGGGTTCGATCAGCTTAAGAGAAAAAGGAAGTTCCTCTGTGGAACTTTATACAACGAACGAGAAATTGATTAAAAAACTGCAGATAGTGCTTTCACGGTTTGGAATTATATCCAAGCTTAGACGGAGAGAAAAGGCAAGAAAAGTTGCCATAAGAAAAGACGGAAAAAGGATAGAGTCAAAGTCTGATGTCTTTGTATTGAGCGTGTATGGCAGCGAATCTTTACAGCTATTCAAAAAGCACATTGGTTTTTCTCATCCAGAGAGAAATGCCCAATTGGAAGCTATTTTGAGCGAATCCTATCACTCAAACTGGGATTTTGTACCACGAACAGGACAGGCATTAAAACAAATTAGAGAAACGTTTGGGATAAATGCATCGAGAGTTGGTATAAGCAGTGCGTTTGAGCATGAAAAATACAAACCCCGTAGGAATAATCTGCAAAATTTAGTGAACAGATTGGCAAAAGAAATAGAAGAAGGCAGATACGAAGGAAAGAGAATAACTATATCCCGAGATTTGAAGAGAAGAATAAAAAGGGCGATTGAAGAAACAAAAGCGAAAGATATCGCAGCACACTTGCAAATATCGGTAGACAGAGCAAGAGAATACTTCTATAGGCCGGATAGAAAGAATAAAATACCATTTTTGATAGCAGAAAGATTCTGTGCTTTTCTTAACAAAAAAGGTTACAAAAACCTCGCAAAAGAGATAAAGGATTTCACAGATTTTGGCCTGTTATATCACGAATTGGAAGAAAGCAGAAAATCTCTAGAATTGTTGCAAAAACTTTCTAGATCTGGGATATTCTGGGACGAAATAAAAGAAATAAAAGAAGTTGAGAGCAATTCGAATTATATCTATGATTTGACGGTGGAAGATTCTCACAACTTTATTGCAAATGGTGTGCTTGTTCATAACACCGCTGCGGCTGTGAAAGACGAATTTGGAGAGGGCAGATGGAGCCTGGAAGCTGGAACTCTTGTGCTTGCCGATCTTGGAATCGCGTGCATCGATGAGCTGGACAAAATTAACGCAGAAGACAGATCTGCTTTGCATCAAGCCATGGAACAGCAGGAAATATCTATCGCGAAAGCAGGAATCAACACGACACTGAAATCTAGGTGTTCATTGCTTGGAGCGGCAAATCCAAAGTATGGAAGATTTGATGAGACTCTTCCTTTGCCTGACCAAATAGACATGCCTCCGACTCTGCTTTCCAGATTCGATCTGATCTTCCCTCTGATAGACAAACCAAACAGGGAAGAAGACGAAAAGCTGGCGACCCATATGCTCAAAGTTCACAAGCTCGGAGAACAGAAGGCAAGCAAGAGAACAGAAATTTCTGAAACTGAGGGTAAATCAGCTTTAGGAGATGAAATCGAGCCAAGGATCAATCCTCTGCTTTTAAGAAAGTATATAGCATGGGCAAAAAGAAATGTGGTTCCAGTTCTCAATGAGGATGCCAAGGAACTTATCAAGAGGCACTTTGTAGAGTTGCGTGAAGCATCTTCTGAGTCCATCCAATGCACTCCAAGGCAGTTGGAGGCGCTTATCAGACTGGCTGAATCCTCAGCCAAGGCACGCCTTTCGAGAGAAGTCGAGCTTTCTGATGCCAAGCGCGGTATGGATATAATGGATTATTTCCTGCAGAAAGTTGGCTTGGACAGAGAAACGGGAAAGATTGACATCGACATAATCGCGACTGGAAAATCTAGAGTGCAACAGACCAACATGCAAAAGCTCATGGGAATCATAAAGGCTTTGGCTGCTAAATCGCCCGATGGGATGGCACCAAGAAGTGAGATAATAGGTGAAGGAGAGTTGGAAGGCATTCCTGCCCAAAAAATTGAGGAATTGCTTATGTCTCTCAAAAGGGAAGGATTAATCTACGAGCCAAGACCTGATAAACTCGATCTTGTCAGGAAGTAACGCATGATCAATATTAGGATTCACTTGATGGGAAAGGAGAAGATGGTTGCCGCCTGCGACTCTGATCTCTTGGGAAAACGGTTCAAGGAAGGAAAACTTATCTTGTACGCAAGCAAAGAGTTCTATGGAGAAGGATTTAAGGGAAACGGTGAAAAGCTCAAGGAAGAGTTGGCAAAAGCGGTCGTAGCGAACCTCGTCGGAGATGAAACAGTTTCTTCTGCTATCCAGGCCGGCTTTATCGATGAAAAGAGCGTGATAAGAATTCAAGGAGTTCCTCACGCACAATATCTGTTGATTAGATGAGCTAACGATGAGGGTAAGGATAATTCTTTCATGAAAAAGAATAAATTTTGATCTAAAACAGATCCAATAGTGTCAACAAAGGGAAAGTAAAAATGACAAAAAGAGTATTTTGCCTACTGAGCGTTTTACTAACTGGGGTTTTGCTACTTAACTCAATAGGCTGTTTAGAAAAACCAAAAAGGGAGGAAATCTCTAGCGAGAAAATAGAAACTTCGGATTTGGAATGGAAAATATATAAGGACGAAGAATTGGGTTTTAAATTAAAATATCCCGCTGATTGCGAAATCGATGAATGGAGATCTTATAATAATATGTCTTTTAGCATTGTTTTTAAAAGTCTTCCTGGTGAAGAGTATAGCATGTTTGCTGTTCGCCGCGGAATCAATTTAAACACCCTCACCTTAGAGCAATTAAAAAAAGAATATGTGGAACAATTCTCCCAATACGCGAAAGAGATTGCTTGTAACCTTAAAGTAATTGAAGAAGAAACAATAGCTATCGATAATGAGAAAGCAGAAAAGGTAACATGGATCCTAGAATGCGGTTCCATAACTTACGAAGCAAAAGGTTTTTCTATCTATTGTATAAAAGATAAAGGACTATATTTTTTT
>DUKC01000036.1:619-3641 GCA_013329495.1 Thermoplasmata archaeon | reverse complement strand
CAATCCTTTAATTTTTTGTAGAAATTTTGTAGAAAAAATGAAAAAGAAAGTAGGTAGGCCTTCTTGGCAAAAAAGTCAAAATACGACTCTTGATAATTGGATTTAACGAAAAAATTAATCAAAAACAATAAATAGAGGAAAGACATTCAAAGATTTAGAATATTAGGAGGACAAAAAGAATGCCAGAAAAACCGCATCTAAATGTCGTTATGATAGGGCATGTTGATCATGGTAAATCAACCTTAGTTGGGAGACTATTGCTTGAGACAAACCAGATTCCTAAGCATGTGGTAGATAAATATAAGGAAGAAGCAACCAAAAAAGGAAAAGGTTCTTTCTATTTAGCATGGGTTATGGACCAGCTAAAAGAAGAGAGAGAGAGGGGAGTTACTATTGATCTTGCTCATATGAAGTTTGATACGAAAAAATATTACTTTACAATTATTGACGCCCCAGGCCACAGAGACTTTGTAAAGAACATGATTACAGGCACTTCCCAGGCTGATGCCGCAGTTTTGGTGGTTTCCGCACCAGATGGGATTATGGAACAGACCAAGGAACACGTTTTCTTGGCGAGAACGCTGGGTGTGCCTCAGATGATAATTGCAATAAACAAGATGGATGACACCAAGCCCGCATACAATGAAGAAAGGTTCAATAAGGTAAAGGAAGAGGTGCTCAAGCTCACGAAGTCTGTGGGATGGAAAGAAAAAGATCTGCAGGTCATTCCTGTGAGCGCTCTTAAAGGAGACAACTGCACGGATAGCAAAGGAGAGTTAGGTTGGTGGAAAGGACCCGCTTTCTTGCAATCAATTGATAATTTTGTTGTGCCTTCGAAACCCACGCAATTTCCCTTACGCTGGCCTGTTCAGGATATTTACACCATTACAGGGATAGGAACTGTCCCAGTTGGAAGAGTTGAGTGTGGGGTAGTGAAACCAAACGATAAACTGATATTTCTGCCATCAAATCGTCCAGATGGAGTGAAGGGTGAAGTAAAATCCATTGAAATGCATCATGAGACTCTGCCAAAGGCCGAACCCGGCGACAACGTCGGAATAAATGTGAGAGGAGTTGGAAAGGGAGACATACGGAGAGGAGATGTTGCCTCACAGGCTGGCACTCCGCCAACGGTGGCAAAATCATTCACTGCTCAGATAATGGTCTTGAACCACCCATCTGTGATAACTCCAGGATATACACCCGTGTTCCACTGTCACACCGCACAGGTCGCTTGCAAGTTTGAAGAGCTCGTCAAAAAGCTTGATCCGAGAACAGGTGCTGTTAAAGAGGAACACCCAAAGTTTTTGAAGACTGGAGATGCCGCAATAGTAAAAATTGTTCCAACCAGACCCCTTGTTATCGAAAGATCGAAAGACATACCGCAACTGGCCAGATTTGCAATCAGAGATATGGGACAAACCATTGCTGCGGGTTTGTGCATTGAGATAGAACCGCGGAAATAGCACTCCACATTTTTTTAACAGTTGATAAAGATGACTCACAAGGCAAAAATAAAATTAAACAGCACAGAAATAGCAAAAATTGAGGATGTGTGTAACCAGATTAAGCTTGTTGCCTCAAAGACAGGTGCTGCGTTAAGTGGGCCAATCGCTTTACCAACAAAACACCTGAGGGTTCCTTGCAGAAAAACACCGTGTGGGGCAGGAACAGAAACGTGGGATCATTGGGAAATTAGAGTTCATAAAAGGTTAATTGAGCTAGATGCTGACGATAGAGCGTTAAGGCGACTGATGCACATTCATATTCCAGATGGGGTAGACATAGAGATTGTGTTAAAAAGCTAGAATTTATGTTTTCAATCAACAAAAATAAACTATTTAACTATAAAAAAATTAAGTTTTTTAAAAAAGATACTAATAGGCGTTTGGTATTATTCATAGAGAGTCAAATTGAAGAACTGTTTTGCGGAGGTAGCCAAGAGGCCCAAGGCGCCGGTCTTGAAAACCGGTGTGCGTTAGCACGCGAGAGTTCGAATCTCTCCCTCCGCGTACGCACTTGAATTCGAAATAAAAGACTTTAAAACTATAGCTTCTCTGTTGCTCCCTATGCACCCAAAGTTTATTTACCTCTATTGGAAAGGTGGAGATGTACCACGACATATGTCACTTATTAGGATCAACAACTCTACCTAAGAACAGGATATTTCCTGTTTCTCTCTGCTGGATTATAAATATAAATGGATGATCAGCACGAAATACTGGAGGCATATACGGCCCTATCACTGCACCAGTTGTTGCTGCAGCTTCTGTTCCTTCTTCATTCACTATGACAAAGACTTGATAGATCACAGAACTGATAAAAAGATTTTTCGTACCATCCATACCTGAAAAATCTGCGTTGCACTATACCTGGTGCAACATGCGGTGGATTGCTGTGCGAATCGGTAGGTTGCGGGTGCGCATTCTTACTAGCCTCTGAGGCAGTGGGAAATTTTCCCATCATAGGTTCCCTTATTTCAGGTGTGTGTGAGAGTGCGACATCGTCTTGCTCATTCTAGCAAAGCCATATAAAATATCCTAAGAACTGTTTTTTTAAGCTCATAAAGCAGGTTTCTAGAGAAAAGAAGTTGAATATATCAATAGCTAGGAATCAGGCGTTAAAAAGACTCATAGATTCAGAGAAATATTTTTAAAGAAACAAACGGATTAGGTATTAGATTAAAAATGTCGAGGAAAACTGAATTATTGGAAAAACTCTCGATAGTTAGTTTGAAGAGATTGGCAAGGAGTAAGGGAATAAAAATACCGCCTATGCGTACATTAGATTGGACTGAATCCGAAAAAACTAAATGAATCAAAACGCTGCAAGAGGAGGAAGAAAAATTTACGATTTCAGATATCCAGAAGTATCTTGATATCGAAAAGCACCGCGCTGGAAAGGCACTCCCAACAAAAGAGGGAAAACTTTTACCTTCTACTGTTTTTAACACAATCGAAAGAGAGTACAGCCCCGCCAGAGAATATGACGACGAATCAGAATATGAGAAGGAATTTGTAGC
>DUKC01000036.1:0-613 GCA_013329495.1 Thermoplasmata archaeon | reverse complement strand
ACGAGGATAGATGTTGTTGTGGGCGGTGTCGGGATAGAGCTGAAGTGCCCAAAGAAGCCTAGGAATTTAATGACGCTGAGAGGGCAAATCGATGTATACCAAAAACAATTTGGCAGAAACCTGATAATCTTACTTTTTTCTCATAAGTGTGATGCAAAATGTGTAGCTGAGTTTAGATCAGATATGAAGAGAAAAGGCATAAGAGTCATAGAGCGAAGATAGTTTGAAAACTAAATGAAAAAGGTCAAAAGACAAAATATAGTGGGGTACTGGCTCTACCTTAAGAATTTTAAAATGCCATATTTACCAATATTTTCTTGAAAACCTCGCAAATTGAAAAATTGACAGAGAGTATTTTAAACCTCCTCAAACTCCACAAACCACTTGCCTTTAGCTCTATCAAAATCCCATTTAACTTTATAGTTCTTTGTAGGATCTAAGCCCTGCAACACAACTTTTGGGATGGTTGTTCCCCACGACTCGTTGCTCCTTTTCCATAGCTTGGTAGTTATCTCGATTTTAGCTATATAATAGATAAAGTAATAGGGATTATAATACTTTTTGCAAATAAACGACTTATCTAGATAAATAAAGTTAAGTATTTTTTAGTTTA
>DUKC01000093.1:13120-14020 GCA_013329495.1 Thermoplasmata archaeon | reverse complement strand
GGTAGTAAAGAAAAAATGTCAGTGATAAAAAAATTTGATCCCTGGGAAAGCACTTTTTGTACTTGCCCCAAAAAATATACATTAAATCCCTATACCGGCTGTTCCCACAGGTGTGTTTATTGCTACATCACTTCCTACATTCCCAATGCATTTAACTTGAGATTGAAGTCAAACATATTGAACAGAGTCAAAAAGGATGCAGAGAAAATCGATAATAAGCATTACATAAGTCTATCAAACTCCTCAGATCCGTATCCCCCTGAGGAACGGAAATACCTGATAACGAGACGGATCTTAGAGATTTTCTCCTCCTTTGGTTTGAGAACGCTGATAGTAACCAAATCCGATTTGGTACTCCGAGACATAGACCTATTAAATAATTTAAGCTGCTCAGTGAGTCTCTCCGTAACTTCCTTAGACAATCGAATATCAAAGAAACTCGAGCCCGGAGCACCTTTGCCTAAAGAGAGAGTAAGCGCACTCAAGGCGTTGAGCAGAGAAGGCATAAGATGCTCAGTCAGGCTTGATCCCATAATACCTGGCATTAACGACAAAGCAATATCAAACATCATAGACGCCGTTAGTGATAGCTGTGAGCATTTGGTTGCTTCCACTGTAAAATTTAGAAAAGATGGTTATCAGAGATTTACAAGAGCATTTCCTTCAATAAAACTGGAATTTGAAGGCATTTTTCATAATTCTTACTATCTAAAACAAAATTTAAGATTGGAGCTACTCCAGAAAGTCAAAGATAAATGTGAGCAATATGGTATAACATTTGCTTCTTGCAGAGAAGGCTTTCCCGAGCTTTCGAACTCAATCTGTGATGGCAGTCAGTTAATAGGATAAGAGTCTAATTGATTGATATTCCAGTCAAAACTCTGTTAGTTGTTAGATATG
>DUKC01000093.1:9371-13092 GCA_013329495.1 Thermoplasmata archaeon | reverse complement strand
CGTTAACTATATAACCTATCCCACTATAGGGTCAGCCGATAAAAGGTGAAAAGAAAGGCTCTCGCTTTAGCAATAGCAATTTGTTTGCTATTTGCAGCCGTACCCGGCTTAGTAGGGTTTATCGAGGCTCGGCCTGGACCACAAGACGCTAATTCTTTGGGGCAATATCTACCACCCGATGCGGTTAAACATTTAAAAATACTTGGTTATAGAACCCCCGCACAATTTGTAGCATTCGCTTCAAGCAATAGAGAAATGCTTGATAGAGAACTTGCACCACACCTCACCCCCCAACAAATAAACGAAGCGCTCCAACAAATGCAACCTGTCATAAGGCAAATACGGTGGAGACCTGTCTTTCCCTCGGAACAGTCACTCGGTTTAATACTAGAACAGCCAGTTCAAATAGTTTCTTGGCAAGAACTTTTAGCTCGATATGGTGCGGTTAGTGTCAGCTATGATGAATCAAATAACATACCCTATTGTACACCGATAAGAGATCAGGGACAAAGAGGAACTTGTGTGTCATTTGGCTCAGTCTCATTTCTAGAGTTTGAGTTTATTAACCACAAAGGTTATCCCCAAAATCTGGATCTTAGTGAACAGTTCTTCTTTTGGGCATGCAAACAGAGAGATGGGTTTCCAAATAGCGACGGAACTAGCATGACTGCTGCAAGAGACGTAACAAAGTATGATGGTGCATGTTTAGAGAGAACTTGGCCGTATAACCCTTATCCCACCTCAGATCCCGCTCAGGGTCCTCCGCCATCAGGAGCTAAAGAAGAGGCTGAAGAATACACTATTCAAGATATTGATTATATTCGGTGGAGAATAGATCTTAGCAAGTTAAAGAACAGTTTAAAACAAAGACACATTGCAGTGTTTGCAGTACCTGTTTATGCATCCTGGTATTACTCTGAGGAAACAAAGAGAACCGGAGAAATCACCATGCCTGTTGCAAATGACAAGCGAATCGGAGGACACTGCATGGCACTAGTTGGCTACAAAGACGACGCAGATTACCCCGGTGGCGGATACTTCATCCTAAGGAACTCCTGGGGTACTGATTGGGCCTACGAGTCCCTCTATGGTGCAGGTTATGGCACGATCCCCTATGCCTACATCAAGCAATACTGGCAGGGAGGATGGGTAGCAAGCTAAGGGAGCTTTCCTAAGCTCCCAAGCATTGCTCCAGGAATGTCACGCTGCATATCCGAAGCGGCCACCAAAGGGGTCAATACCCAACTAAGCTAGATTGATATAATCCTAAATAGCCATAACCTCTTCTAAGGGCTTAATTTGCCCACCACGTTAATTTTATAAGATGCTTCATCAAAACTTATAAGGGGTTAGAAGCAAAATTATCTTTTTTCACTTCGAGACTACGCACCTCTGTTTCACATTCTATGCACGTTAGTGCACACTCATTAAAAATAGAAATATATAAATCCAAAGAAACAATAGTAAGAGAGACATGAAAGTAGTTATTTTGGCAGCGGGTAAAGGGCAGAGGATGGGGCCACTCACTCACAACAGGCCCAAAGCCATGCTGCCTGTTCTTAATAGGCCGATTGTTGAGCATTTGATACTCAATGCGAGGGCTGCAGGTCTGAAAGAGTTTGTTATAGTAGTGAATTGGAAATCGGAGACGCTGAAAAGTTACTTTGGAGATGGGAAAGATTGGGGCGTTAATATCAACTGGATTGACCAGGCTGAGGTCAAGGGAACCGCTCATGCTGTCGCTCAAGTCGAATCACACGTAAAAGGCGATTTTGTGGTTTTGTCCGGAGACACTATCGTCGGATCCAACACTATTGAAAAGCTAGCAAACGCAAAGGAAAATGCGATTGGTGTTGTCAAAGCGAAAGAACCTGAGAGATACGGAGTTGTTTATCTGCAGGGTTCTAAAATCTCAAAGATTCTAGAAAAGCCTCGCGTTTCTACCTCCAGTTTCATAAACACAGGGTTATATCACTTCACTCAGGAAATCTTCAAAGCAATCAAAAAAACGCCGTTATCCCAGAGAAAGGAGTATGAGATTACTTCCTCTATCCAGTCCCTAATTGATAGAGGCATCTCGACCAATGCTACAGAACTAACAGACTGGATAGACCTGACCTATCCCTGGGACCTTCTTCAGGCGAACAAAAAACTTTTTGACACTTTAGAGGAAGGCATCAAGGGTGAGGTTGAAAACTTTGTTACTTTAAAAGGGAAAGTGATAGTTGGGGATGGCAGCAAAGTTATGGACGGAAGCTATATTGAGGGACCTGCTCTCATTGGAAAAAATTGTGAGGTCGGTCCGAACTGCTATATTCGCCCGACGACCGTGCTCGCTGACAATTGCAAGGTAGGAAATGCTTGTGATGTAAAAAACAGCATCCTTATGAAAAACACCAAAGTTCCTCATCAGAGCTATGTTGGGGATTCGATACTTGGTGAGGGAGTTAATCTCGGGGCTGGAACAAAGCTAGCGAATTTAAGATTGGATAGAACCCCTGTCGTGGCTAGATTGAACGGTGAGTATGTTCATACCAAGCTTAAAAAATTTGGGGCAGTAATTGGTGATGGTGCACAGTTTGGAATAAATTCAATGACAAATCCTGGAACGGTAATCGGAGCAAACAGTCTAATTGGGCCCGGTGCCATCGTCTATGAAGAGCTTAAAGAAGAAAGCGAAATTTAATAATGCCGTTTCTCCTCTCTCTTTTACGTGTCTCCTCTAGCCAGAGGCATTCCTAATTTTTCTGTTTCTCATCATGTCTCGAATCGTGGCGATATCAACTATGACTATGCTGACTATCGCTACTACTCCAATAAGAGTGTGAGTGTAAGGATGCGGTGAGTTGGACCAATTCAGTAAAAATAGTGTTGCAAACACGTAAGGAGCAATCATCAAAAACAGAGAGAACGGGAGCATGCTCTTGGTAGCTGATATTTTTTTATCTCTGTGCCTGAGTCCATAATAAGCAGAGCAACCCGAGACAGCGATAATTATTGCCATCGCCAACACCCACCCAAATAACGGGAATTCACCCATGTCTATGTAGGCCCATTCTGCAAATGCGATAGGGACAACAGGATCTGGAGGCATTTGCAAGCCCGCCTTCCATGCGATTATCAGACCCGCTGCTGGGAGCATCTGGATCAAAAAATTATCGTCAATCAGCCATGATTTGACCGATTCTCCTGTCAATGCTAAAAATGCACCAAGCAGGGACATATACCAACCGAATCCCAGCGAAATAAATAGGATAAGCCCAACCAGAAATCCTACAGGCATAGCCCATTTTCTGCCTTTTGCCTGCCTTACCTCGCCTATTACAGGGTCAACAAAACAACAGCAAGCAAAACACACGACCAGTATTGATTGTGGAATCAGTTCAAGTTGAGCTAGTATGAAAAGGATACCCGTGGCTATGATGTAATAGCTGTGAGCCATAAGTCGGTCTTGCTCGTAACCTCTTATTCCGTAAAACATTTCCTGGGGCAAAACGCCTTTTACCCTCAGCACATCCATTCCTACGATCGTCGCCATCAAAACTGGAGCGCCAATTGTTTTTACTATCGTTGCCCACGATTCGTTTGCCAATAAGAATAAGGCGAGGACCATAGAAAAGGGCGCTACATGCACCAGCCTTCTATACCAGTACGAGCCAACCTCTAGCTCTTTGATTGTTTTGCTGTATCGTTTGAGTCTCGCATCTATTTTTTTCAACAT
>DUKC01000093.1:9036-9354 GCA_013329495.1 Thermoplasmata archaeon | reverse complement strand
GTGCCTGTTTATTCATCTGCTTGTGTTCACCTGCTGATAACATTGAAGCCTTCATCTCATTTTTGAAGTTTCCAATACAAAATTCTCTCCCCGAATTCAAACATCCGACCATCCTTTAAACTTATTGATTTTCCTTTTCTTCCACAATCGGCATTTTGTTTGAATTGTTTCGCGACAACGTTTCTTCGAAATTAATTTTTATTTTATCCTAAAAACTGAGTAGTATGGCACAGGTTCATGAAAATGCACGTTTAGTTAAGAACTCAAAAAAATCTCTACTTTCATTTTGGCGTTAATCAGAAAATTTTCTAACGAGAT
>DUKC01000093.1:0-9018 GCA_013329495.1 Thermoplasmata archaeon | reverse complement strand
AACTTCTAACTCCCAACTTCCTAGTGATCCTTCGTGTTTAATTTTGCTCATCGGTAGCACATGAATGCAGGGAATGTCATAAATAGGTATCTAAAACTGCTTTTCCGCATACTGTGCTTTTAAAAAACTCTACGAAAGTTTTTGCCAGCGTATTTTCCCCTTTTGCCTAACTGTTCCTCGATTCGCAACAATTGATTGTATTTTGCACATCGTTCACTTCTAGCCAGCGCTCCTGATTTTATTTGTCCACAATTCAGTCCGACAGCAAGGTCTGCGATAAAAGGGTCTTCGGTCTCTCCTGATCGGTGAGATACCATGACACCGTACTCATTTCTGAATGCACAGTGAGCGGCCTCAACAGCTTCAGAAAGAGTACCAATTTGATTCACTTTGAGTAATAAGGCGTTGCACGCTCCCATTTCAACTCCTTTTCTTAATCTTTTTATGTTTGTTACGAACAAGTCGTCTCCAACAATCTGAATTTTTTCCCCCATCTTTTCGGTTATTGCTCTGAATCCTCCCCAATCTTCTTCTGCAAATCCATCCTCAATTGAGACAAGGGGGTATTTGTCAACCAACTCTTTGTAAAAGTCCACCAATTCGCTCGTGCTATAACTTTTCTTGCTTATGCTGTATTTTCCATTTTTATAGAAAGTTGAAGCGGCAGAATCAATGCCTATCTCTATTTCGTTCTTGTATCCTGTTTCCTCTACTGCTTCGACTATCAATTCAAACGGCTCTCTGTAATCTTCCAATGGTGGAGCAAAACCTCCTTCATCTCCAACGTTAATTGCATCTATCCCATATTTCTTCTTTATTATTTTTTTCAATTGCTGATAAACTTCGCTACCCGCTTGAATGGCCTCTGAGAACGATTTCGCACCTACCGGCATAATCATGTGTTCTTGAATATCCAACGCGTTACCCGCGTGTTCTCCTCCGTTGATCACGTTCATAGCTGGCACAGGAAGTACACAGCTTGCAACTCCCCCGAGATATTGGTAGAGGGGCAAATCCAAAGAGTTTGCTGCGGCTTTTGCCACAGCTAATGAGCAGGCAAGCAAAGCATTTGCTCCTAGTTTCTCTTTGTTTTCTGTTCCATCCAGTTCAATCATCAGCTTGTCAATGCTTCTCTGCTCCCTCACATCCATCCCTTTTAGGTTGGGACCAATTGTGTTCTTAACATTTCTGATTGCCTTATTAACAGATTTTCCATGATACGATTCTTCATTGTCCCTAAGCTCTAGTGCTTCGTGCTTCCCTTTTGAAGCACCCGATGGAACTGAAGCACGACCAGTTCCACATTCTGTGTAAACTTCTGCTTCTATAGTAGGATTTCCTCTTGAATCTAGTATTTGCCTAGCTGAAACCTCCTTTATTTTGAACATCCTTAACCTCTATAAGTGAATATAGAACTTCTTTATTAATCCTTTTCTCTGTCGATGTTTTGCTCCTTATCAAATAGAAAATTCGCTCAGGTGGCTACAGAAAGGGATCAATCACCATCTTGAAAGAGAATAAAGAAGAAAGATATCTCTAAATCTTTTGTTCTTTTATCCGCAGTTTATCCGCAGTTCTTTTTATTCTGTTGTTTTGTTTTGGTGGCATAATAAACATAATTTGGAATCTTGGAAGCGAGGTTGGTGGAGAAGGATACTCTTCGGAAGAAAAATTCCTAGCTACTTGAAACTAATAAAACTATTCTTTACCAATTTTGGTCTCAAGAGCAAGCATTTCTTCGAATTTAACTTTATCAGCGGGAAGTCCCCTTGCGATAGCTGGAAGTAGTTCACTTGAATATGGTTGGAAAAATCTGGTCGATGGTCGGAATATTATTCCTCATTCTTACTGTCAATTGTCCTTTGCATTAAAAAGGACAGGATGGCAGGTTGAATAATATCAAAAGGTGAACTCCCAACGCTAAATGTTATATATTTAAAAAACATTATCATAAAACATGGATTATATCTTGGTCTTTTGGCTTATCGTGGCGGTAATTGCATTCATCATAGAACTTCTTTCTATACAATTCTTCATGTTCTGGCTCGGTGTTGGAGCTGTAGCTGCTCTAATCTCTCATCTGGTTGGGGTGGATTACAATTATCAGCTGGTCATTTTTTTGGTCATAGCAGTAATTGGCATAGCCCTAACGAGGTCTTTTGCGAAAAGCATCTTGAAGGAGGAGCCCAAGAAATCATGCGCTCCAAGTCTGGTAGGGGAAGAAATGAGAGTAATCCAGACCATAGACAATTTTAAAGGGACTGGACAAGTCGAAAGAAAGGGAGAGGTATGGTCAGCCAAATCTGCAGAGGATACAATAATTGAGAAGGGGTCTTGCGTAAGAGTTAAATACATAGAAGGAGTTTACCTCGCCGTTAAACTAATCAAAGAAAGAGGTGAAAAAATGAAGAATGAAAAAATGAAGAAAGAGGTGAAAAAATGATTTTAACAACGCTAATATTGATAGTTACAATAATACTCTTCCTTGCGGTATGCATAGCTGTATCTGCAATCAGGATAGTTAAGCCATATCAGAGGGGAGTAGTTGAAAGGTTAGGCAGGTATACGAAGACACTTGAACCCGGTCTTACCATGTTGGTGCCTTTCATTGAAACAGTCAAGAAAGTGGACATGCGAGAGACTGTTCTAGATGTGCCTCCCCAGGATGTGATTACAAGAGATAACGTTGTAGTGAATGTGGATGCAATCATCTATTACATGATCATGGATCCAGTCCGAGTACTCTATAACGTGGCGAATTTCAGAGACGCTTCCTCAAAGCTGGCGCAAACCAACCTCAGGAATGTCATTGGTAGTATGGCCTTAGATGAGACTTTAACCTCCAGAGAGCTAATAAATACGCAGCTCAGGGATGTTATGGACAGGGCAACAGATCCGTGGGGAATCAGGGTGAGCAAGGTGGAGATAAAAAGAATAGATCCCCCCGCTGATGTAACCGAAGCAATGCACAGGCAGATGAAAGCAGAGAGGGACAGGAGGGCCATGATCCTAGAAGCCGAGGGTAAGAGAGATGCTACCATAAATGTGGCCGAGGGTGATAAGAAATCCGCAATATTGAAGGCTGAAGGAGAGGCACAAGCAATGATAAAAGTTGCTGAGGCAAAGAGGAAGGAAGAGATTTTGGTGGCCGAGGGTGAAGCAGGAGCTATATCTGAGATATTTGACTCAATTCACAAAGGGAAGCCAACCAATGACCTGCTGACTTACAAGTATCTTCAGACTTTAGAAGGGATGGCAGATGGCAAAGCCACAAAGATAGTGGTTCCCTATGAAATTGGATCTTTAATGGGATTAGCTACTTCATTGGGGGAAATTCTAAAGAAGGAAGAACCAAAACCAAAGAAGGGTTAGAGTAAAAAATAGTCCAGTGCTTCTTCGATGTCGCTGACCTCAATCACCTCTAATCCCTTTTTTTGACAATACTCGTTTAAGTTTACTCTGACAGGTTTACTCACAGTTATGTTAAAACCCAAAACTGATTCATTGACTCTTCTAAAAATGATCTGATTCATCTGACCTTTGGGTATCAAAAGAATCTTTTTGCCTGATTCCAAAGCGGCGTCAGCCTTCTCAACAATCCCTCCCACCTGGCCTATGCTTCCATCCTGATTAATCGTCCCAGTCAGCATGACGTCATTCCGAGTAAGGGCCTCTTCCATAGCAACACTCATCAAAATGGTCATCGAGGCCCCTGCGCTTGGTCCATCCACAACGTCAAGAGGCAGAGGAGATCGAAATGAAATTGTAACGTCTTTATTTGCGAGATCGAATCCTGTAAGCTCTTCAGCCACCCTGCAGGCTGTCCTGGCTGAACCTTGGAGGTCAATGCCTGTTTTGGGCTGTGTGTCAACCAAGATAGATCCCTTTCCGGATCTGATTTCCAAGGAGAGGGTTAGGGGCATGCCTACCATGTGGGGGTGGGGGTGCATCTCTATGCCAACTGTAGGCACCTCCATCTGTCTGATTATTGGTTCGTGACCTAGTTTTTTGCCGCTGAACCTTCCCAGGAGCTTCCCTTGATAGTCCTGGGATTCATCCATGTAGTATCTAGCTTGTTGCTTATAGTATTCTAGTTGTCTGATCTCAGCATAGTGCTTTTCTTCAAGTTCTTGGTATTTTGATTGTAATTTCTTGAGCTCTTCTCTATAAGAGCTGAGCTCGTCCTTATAGTCTCTTATGCTAAGATATTGAAAGCAAACTAATAGGATTGAAAGTACGAAAATGAAAATAAAAACAAATGCCAATGCTCGATGCTTTCTTTCGGTTTCGTTCATACAAATTGATTTCATTTGGGGTATTTAATTTGTATGCTTTTTTTACTAACGCAGGATGCAGGTTTGAAGCCACTGAAATTCTCTTGCAGTCAGAATTATTCTCTAGATTACAAAATTAAATACCTGGGGAGTTTTGTTAACCCTAAAGATTCCAGAATGTTTTTTACGGAAAGCCCAACTAATTTAGAAAGATCCTAGGTAGTTTTTGCACTTCTGAGCATGTCTCTTAAGGTAGCAAAATCCACAAACAGTGTAAATAACCATTATGGCTCCTTTTTTGAAGACGTTTCACTCTCGCTATATCCCTTTTATTAATGGCAACCATCGAGCAACCCTTGCACATAGGGGCAATTCATTGGATCAGCAACAAAGATCCGTATAATTTAGAAGACAGTGTTCCTCATCAAAGCACCCTTTCATATACCTCAATTAGCCTATCTGTACATTTATCTATCTCATAGTTCAATGCCGTTTCCCTTGCAACTTCTCCCATCTTTTTCCTTCTTTTCTCATCCTCTAAGATCTGGAGGATACACTCAGCACATTCATGTGGATCGAGAGGATTACACAAAAGTCCATTCTTGCCCTCCTTTATGATATCTGGGATCGCACCAGAGTTGGCGCCAACCACTGGCTTTCCACACGATAGCGCTTCAATCACGGCGAGACCCTGCGTCTCTATGGCAGACATACCGCATACCACGTCGGAAGCAGCGTAATATAAGGGTAGTTCGCTTTCAGGCACAAAACCTGTAAATAGTACGTCTCTTACATCACGAGCCATTTCCTTAAGATGCTTTTCAAAAGGGCCCCTACCAACAATTAAAAACTTTGTCTCCGGATAACATTTTTTGATAATAGGTGCAGCTTTGAGCAAGGTTTCTATATTCTTCTCCTGGGCTAATCTGCCTACATGGAGAACGAAAGGCCCTTCATCCCATCCAAGCCTCTCTTTCACAATGAGACCATTGCAGAAAGGGCTAAACTTTTCTATATCTGTGGGATTGGGAACAACACTGATATGGGGCATATCCCCTAACTCCTCCATCTGTCTTTTTAAAAATTCACTTGGCACTATGACCCCCTCACACTTCAGCATAAACCACCTAAAATAGGCCTTAGCGCCAAAATCTAAGAGATTCCGGAGCCTTTGATTCTTTGCGAAATAAAATAAAAGGTCCTGAAAAGAGATATGAATGGTTGTTATATGGGGCACACTCTTCTTTTTGGCTACTCTCTGAGCCATCAGCAATGTTCCTCCTATGCTGTGAGAGTGGGCAATATCAACACTCTTCAATGGTTTTGGAGTTACAGGTATGGCTATTCCATAGTCCGGATATGGAATGAACGGTACCGATACGCGATAATAAATGTGCTTGTCTTTGCTCCCCTCTTCCTCACACTTTGGTGCAACTACATAGACCTCATGCCCCCTCTTTTCTAATGCTCCCTTGAAACAGAAAAGGGCTTTAGCCACACCGTCGGTTCTCGGGTAGTAGCTTTCTGTGAATATTCCTATCCTCATTTTCTTGTCTCTTATTCTTCTTTTTTGTCTTTTTACTTTTTAGTTACCATTATCTCTCTGGGCACCTCGATTATCGCCTTTTTTCGCCAAAGGTTTGTGTGGGCACCATATCGCCTCCTGCCTTTGCGCTTTTTCACCCACTCAAATATTCCATCACCCGCCGTCAATCGGGTTATCAGGGACCGAACATATAAATTTGATGATAGGGGTAACGACAATCACCGAAGATTGATAAAGATGTTCTCGAACTATTTCAATCCACTCGATAATGACATCCTCTACTTTGTTTATTTCTCCAAGCAGCATTAGCTACCACCAAAGCAGTTTGGATGCCATGCCTCAGCTCAATAAGCATTCGATTCAGCCTAGCATTCCTGTAGAACTCCTCGATTTCTTGCCACAGGTTTTGCAAGTCATGATTCGCTCTAGTTAAACGTTGAGTTGACCTCACCAGGCCAACGTAATTCCACATAGTATTTTTTATGGTATCCCAATCTTGATAGATCAATGCAGGGTCTGATTCTTGACGACCCGTTTCGATCCAGCCAGGGACTTCAGGTGTGTCGAAACTTTCATAGCTCTTCCAATGCCTTTCAACGTGTTTCGCTGCTCGATGCCCCCATACCAGACATTCAAGCAGAGAGGTGCTTGCCAGCCTGTTTGCACCGTGCAGACCTGTGCATGCCACCTCGCCAACAGCATATAAATGATTAAGATTTGTGCATCCTTCCAGATCAGTTTTAACTCCGCCACATGCAAAATGAGCTGCAGGAACAACAGGAATGGATTGCTTCGTGATATCTATTCCATGCTTCATGCATTCTTCGTAAATTGTCGGAAATCTTCTTTTGATCCATTTCCCATCTCCATAAGAGGCGAGATCCAACAAAGCCCATCCCTCTTTTCTCTCAATCATTTCTTGGTGGATTGCTCGAGCTACCACATCCCTTGTAGCCAAAGAGCCTTGCTTTGAATATTTTAGCATAAATTCTTCTCCAGCTAAATTTTTTAGCCTTCCTCCCTCACCTCTAACAGTCTCCGAAATCAAAAAATCGCACCCTTCTTTGCGATAAAAAGCAGTCGGATGAAATTGAATGTATTCCATATTGATCAGCTTTGCTCCCGCCCTGTAGGCTGCGGCAAAGCCATCTCCGGTGGCTATTGATGGATTTATCGTATAGGCGAACAATTGTCCCAACCCTCCAGTTGCCAGGACTGTTGTTTTTGCTAAAAATTTTTTCACTCTCTTCTCTCTCACATCGAAAATATAAGCTCCAAGGCAAGTCGGTTCTTTGTATGCCGAAAGAGGGGAGGGAACATGATGCTCATAGGTTAAAAGGTCGATGAGCACATGATCTCCATAAATCTTTATATTCTTTTGACGTTTTACAGCTTTTATCAACCCCTCCTCGATCACCTCCCCAGTTTTATCTTCCGCATGCAAAACTCTCGATAAAGAATGTCCCGCTTCATTGGTTATGCTGAATTCACCTTTTTCGTCTCTGGTAAATTCGACTCCATACTCCTCAATCAGCAATTTTTTTACCAATCCAGGTCCTTCGCGAGCCACAGTTTCAACAGCAGGTTCCCAACAAGCTTGATCCCCTGCTTTCATTATATCTTTACGAAGCAGCTCAGGTGAATCTCCCTCACCTTTATAGATGATGCCCCCTTGTGCCTTCCTCGTGTTTGTTTCTTTTAGCTCCTCTGCTTTGGTAATGAGAGACACTCTAATTCCGCTCTTAGCCAGTTCTAAAGCGGTCACACAACCAGCTATTCCGGTTCCGATGATTAGCACATCTGTTTCTACCATTGGTTTGGTAATCACTTAGAAGAGTTTATATCTTTCGAATAAGAGGACATTGAAACGGTCAAAAGGGAGAAGTTGATCGTTGGACTCCTTTGGCTAAGCTGAGCTAGACAATTCAAAATTCAACTATCTTTTCCTTCCTAAGATCAGAAAAATGCAAATTTCACTCTCTCTTGCAATGGACACTTTATCCAATCCCAGCCACCTCTCGCTATACCATCTTTGTTTTTCTAATCATGTCTCGAACCGTGGCAAAATCGACAGTTACTGCGCTGATCAGCATTATCATACCCAAATAAACATGGGTGGTAGGGTGCGGGACATTCGGCCATCCTAACAAGAATATAAGTCCAACAAATAAGGGTGTAATCATCAAAAAGAGAGTAAGCGGGAGCATGCTCTTGGTCGCTGAGATGCCTTTGTTCACATGTCTGATTCCATAGTAAGCAAATCCAACGGCAAACAGAACAACAATTGCCACCGCTAACGCTATACCGACCGCTGGAAGTTCATCCATGTTTATGTATGCCCATGGGGGTAGAGGGATAGGAACAACAGGATCTGGAGGCATTCGCAAGCCCGCTTTCCATGCGATTATCAGACCCACTGCTGGAAGCATCTGGATCAAAAGGTCATCGTCAATCAGCCATGATTTGACCGATTCTCCCGCCATCACTAAGAATGCGCCGAATAAGGCGATATACCACTCAAATCCTAAAACAAAAAACAAGATAAACGCCAATAGGAAGCCAACTGGCATCCCAAAGCATCTGCCTTTTGCCTGCCTGGCCTCTCCCATTGCAGGGTCAACCAAACAACCACAAAGCAGGCATGTAATTGCTATTGATTGTGGAATTAGTTTATATTGAGCGAGCATAAAAAGAGTGAGAGCTGCTATTGCAAAATATGTAACACCCATGGGTCGTTTTTGTTCATACTCTCTCATCCCATAAAACATCTGTTGTGGCAAAACGCCCTTCAATCTTAGCGCGTCCATTCCCACAATCATGACAAATATTATCGGTGCCCCGTACGTTTTTAGCGCCAGCATCCACGACTCATCTGCCAGTATGAAAAGACCCACGATCAGAGGCCCACCGCACGCGTGCAAAATTCTTCTATACCAGTATGAGCCAATCTCTACTTCTCTGATTGTTTTGCTGTATCTCTTAAGAATTGCATCTATCTTTCCCAACCCCATTTTTTCCCCTTAAGCTTTTTTGTGAATCTAATGATAACTCCCGCTGGTTATCTGTTCTGTGTAAGTCCCAAAACCTTTTTCTGACTTCTCCAAATACAAAATCGTAATTCTTTTTTAAACTTAATTGCATCCTTCTTTCCAATAGCCGATACTTTCATGGAATTTTTTTTATCATTTGTCGATTTGT
>DUKC01000034.1 GCA_013329495.1 Thermoplasmata archaeon | reverse complement strand
ATTCTTTGCCTGTTGCTCCAGCATCTGGATTTCCTGTTGCTTCGACATAGGCTGTATCGGCTGGAATGGCTGAGGAGGTTGCTGAAAAGGTTGCTGGGGAATTTGTTGGGGCATGCCACTCATTCCTCTTCCTCCGCCCATACCTCTTCCTCCGCCCATACCACGGCCCATACCCATTCCATAAGGCATTTGTGGCTGGGCAGTTGGCCCTGTGCTTGGCTTGAGTTCTTTATTTAGATAATCTTTTACTACATCCCCAACTTTTCCTTGAGCGCAAATCATTTCTATGCCCGCTTGACCTAATACAGCTGTTACATTTGGACCATAGTTTCCTGCAATTACAGCTTTTGCTCCTTGCTGAACCACAAATTGTCCAGCTTGGATTCCTACACCACTCATTCCACTAGCGTACTGGTTTGGTAGAACCTGAACGTTTTTGATTTCTTTTTCTTCAACATCTAAGAGGGTATAGCTCTGGCATCTTCCAAATACCGGCGATACTTGGTCTTCCAATCCTCCTGAAGTTGTTGCTACTACTATCTTTATCTTTTGCCTCATTTTTTAAACTCTTTTAACCTCTCATCAATTTCCTTAATCCTATGCTCTATATATGCCTTTTCATCTTCAAGCATGGCTATTTCTTGTTCTTTTGGTAGCTCAGGTCAGGATAAGGAGTATAAAGTAGTGGATAATAGGGTGAACCCCCAAGGATAGTAGGGAGAATATGGCCAGTGACATGGCCAAAAGAATCCCATAGGACCCATTCCAAACGGCATTTTATCACTTACTTCAATTCTTTCATTCTCTTCTTTATTTCTTCTAGTTGTATTTCTAGATTCTTTGCCTGTTGCTCCAGCATAGAGATTTCTTGCTCTTTTGGCATAGCTGGTGCGGTTGGCATTCCTGAGTAAGTTGGTTGCATCGGTGGCACTGGCATTTGCTGTTGCAAGTAATTCATAAACTGAGGTGCTTGACCTGTCTGCGATAGGTACTGGGCTGCTGGCGGCAATCCAGTTGGAGATCTTCCAATCCAACCTGGAGAAAATCCAAAGCGTAGCCAACCTGGCATTCCTGTCATGTAATACATCCATCTATATCTATTTCCTGCCATTTTTTATCACCTCCTAATAAGTTCTATACTCCGGATAGGGATATCCGGCATATCCATAGGGCATTCCATACCCTGTAGAAGGATAGGTACCCCCTGGAGATATCGGTCCATACATTCCTGTCCACCAACCTCTTGGTAGCCACGGAAAGTTCCTACAGAATGGGTAAGGGTTTCCTCTTCCAAATCCGGGATAACCCAAATATCCAGGATAGCCAAAATATCCTGTTCCTCCGAATCCTGGCCTTCCAAAACTTCTTCCTCTCGGCATCTTTTTTATCACCTCATCTTAATATGAATATATATTCATAATTATATTTAAACCTTATCCTTTTCTTCTCTCTCCTTCAACAAATAATCTTATTTTTTCTGTGATTCCTTCAAATGCTTCAATCGCTTTTGATCGCTTTTGTAAAACGAAGGGAGTGCCTTTGTCTGATGCATCCACCATCTTCGGATCAAAAGGAATTCTCCCGAGGAAAGGGACTCCCATCTCTTTGGCTGATCTTTCTCCTCCACCTACCTTGAATAGATCTATTTCTTTTCCACAGTAAGGACAAGTAAATCCGCTCATATTTTCAATAATCCCAATAATTGGCACCTTTAGTTCTCTTGCAAAGTTCACTGCTTTTCTCGAGTCTAACAAAGCGACTTCCTGCGGAGTTGTAACCACTATTGTTCCATCTAATGGGAAGAGCTGAGCGGTGCTCAAAGGCTCGTCGCCAGTCCCTGGTGGGCAATCCACTATAAAGTAATCGAGGTTACCCCATTTAACTTGAGAAATAAATTGATTTATCGCTTTCATTTTTAAAGGTCCCCTCCAGATAATTGGAGAATCTTTGGTTGAAATCAAGAAGCCTACTGACATAACTTTTAATCCTGGAGGTACTAAAATCGGAATTATTTCGTTGGCAGTTGGATCGATCGAAAGATGTTCATCTTCGATCCCAAGCATCTTTGGGACGTTGGGTCCGTGGAGGTCCACATCCATCAAGCCAACCTTGTACCCTTTATTCGCTAGCGCAATTGCGAGGTTTGCGGCAACAGTGGTCTTTCCTACTCCTCCCTTACCACTTATCACCAGCAGCTTGTGCTTTACGACGCCCATCCTTTTGGCTATGGCTTCTTCTTCTGCTTCAATCTTCTTCCTAAAGTCTTCTCCTTTCAGGTCTTCTGTCCTTTGTTTTTTCATCTTAATCCTCTTTTTCCCTATCCTGCTATCTATTTTGCGTGCGCATATGGGCTTTTCTTTCAAAAAACATATTCTTTTTTGTCGAAATTAGGGGCCATTCTAGTTTTTTACCTTTTGTAATATCCCCCCTGTACTCTTATAGGTTTTCCCTCCACCAGTGCCTTTGAGACTTTTTTTCTGGCCTCGGCTAATATTCTACAGAAAGTCGGTTGGGACACTCCCATCCTTTCAGCAGCCTCTGTTTGATCCATGTCCAGGCAATCCTTGAGCCTCATGCTTTCTAATTCCTCCACCTTTAATATAATCTCATCTAATTCGCTCTGCATGGGCTGGGGTGCGAAGTAGTCGCAACCAAAACGGTATCTCACTCTTCTATGTCTTACTGGTCTTGGCATTATGAATATATATTCAAATATTCTATTAAAAGATTTTTGTTTTTCTTTGATGCCCTATCTCTTTGTCTTTCTCTCCCTATCCCAGTAGGGACTCTTGCATAGGGGGCACACTTTTGGTTCAACAGGCGATCTCGGATACCATTTATGTCCGCATCTCTTACATTGCAACTGAAAGATTTTCATATAATATGGTAATACCTTCTGGTTATATAAAGCTATCCTCCTTTCCCCTCAGTGTCCCGCCAATGGACTGGCTGGGGATATGGGCGATTGTCCCCTATTTTTAAAAAATTAAACAGCAAAATTTAAATTCGGCTAATTCAATTGGAGGGCTATCTAAAAGGAGCCCATCGATAAAAGCATGACCCAACAGGAACTAAAGCCGACATTTATTGTTAAAGAACTCTCAAGACATGTTCCTTTTACATCTTTTGGAGCCGTTACAGGTATTATTATCCTGATGATAGTAATTTTGAAGGGCATTCCTTCTGATGTTTCTCATACCCTTTTTTATACTTTGCATCCTATCCATGTTTTATTGAGTGCACTCGTAACCACAGCTATATATAAGAAGTACGGCAAAGGTAAGATTTTGACAGTGATTTTAATTGGTTATTTTGGGTCAGTCGGCATAGCCACAATAAGTGATTCAGTGATTCCCTATTTTGGGGAACTCCTACTTAATCTGCCTAATCCTGGAATTCACATAGGTTTTATTGAAAAATGGTGGCTCGTAAATCCTCTAGCATTTCTTGGCATCGCTTTTGGTTATCTGAAACCCTTCACAAAGGTTCCGCACGCGGGACATGTGTTGGTAAGCACATATGCATCCTTATTTCACCTAACCATGGCGATGGGAAAAACAATCAGTTGGGTCTTGTTTCTTCCTATTTTCTTGTTTTTGTTTCTTGCAGTTTGGTTGCCCTGCTGCCTGAGCGATATACTCTTTCCTCTCCTATTCGTTAAAGCTGGAAAGAACAATCCACAAAATGTAAGGTAAAGAATTTCCTCTAATGGAAATTTGTATCTGGAATGTTATCATCTATTGTCCATTAGCCCGCAAAAAATATATAATCGAATTCTTCTCTTTGAAGATTGATGAGAGACAAAATCGCTTTATTACCCATAAAAGGCATGATTGTTTCAGAGCGGCTACCTGGAATAAAAGGGATGTGGGTTCCTTCTGAGCTGATAGAAGTAATAGAAGAGATAGGGAGTAATAGGCGAATTAAAGGAGTGGTTTTTGAGATAGACTCCCCCGGAGGGATGGATTATGCGTCAAAGAAAGTAGCGGATGCCGTAAAGAAATTAAAGAGAGCAAAGGTTGCACTGATAAAATCTCAGGGCACATCTGGAGCATATTGGGTCGCCTCTGCCTGCGATCGAATTGTGGCTGATGAGTTGAGCAGAGTAGGATCCATAGGGGCCTGGGTAGCCCGATTTGATCTATCCGATTTTTTAGAGAAATTTGGAATAAAAGTTGACGTCTATCGCACAGGTGAATTCAAGGGAAGGGGACTTCCTTACGAGAAGCCAACTGAGGAAGAGAAGGAATTGTTAAAAAAGGAATTAAAGGAAAGCTATGAAATATTTTTGAAGGATGTCGCAAAAAATAGAAAGCTTACCAGAGAACAAGTCAAGGAGTTTTCAAAGGGGAAAGCATATTTGGGAAAGGAAGCGAAAGCCCTTGGTCTCATAGACTGCTTTGGTGACAGAGAGAAGGCTGTTGAAGTGGCTAAAGAACTAGCAAAGATCAGGCACCCAAAGCTGATTGATTATGAAGAAACACTTAGAAAAAAGAGACCATTAATTGAGCGATTGATCGATAAATTCATCAGCTAGCTCTCCCTCTTTTTTCCCTCCATTCTCCTCTTTCGAACTTTTAATAGATAGTAAACAAGCAAAACAATCGCTATGCTCGACAACAATATGACCCGATACAGAGTCAAAGGCACTGGCTTTGGCATGGGAGCAACCTCAACAACCTCAACTTCTACCTGCTCATTTGGAGGGACTTCGACTCTGCAAGTTAATATTTTTACTCCATCGACCTCTCTCTCCCAAAGCATCTCTCCCCCTATAATTCTGTAGTTTTCATCCTCGGTGTGCAGCTCTACTTTTACTTCAAGAGGATTTTCAAGCTCGCTCTTGATTAATGCCTTTTCTCGCCCCTCACTGTAGTTCGCGGAAAGCCTGTAGGTCGGTATGGATCTCCCTCCTTCTCCATAAGCATAGCTTTCTATCCCGTTATCCTTAACCTTAACCTGCCTGAATCCCCAATATTGATCATATTTGAGTGGATTTGGCTCTTCTCTCGGAAAGGAAAGAGTGAGATAGTTCAAGACCTCCCCTAAAATCCTCAGATGACGATCATAGGATAGAGTAGTAGCACAGCTGGTCGTGGTAAGAAATACGGTATCATTTATCGCTCTTTCGCTATCCTTATGCACATGACCCGCCAAAACCATAGTAACATTGGATCTATCGATCAAATCAAAAAACGGGTCTTTTCCTCTGAATCCATGCAAACCTTCCTCCAAACTGTCATGGTGCAAACAAACGAAAACAGTCCCCGCTTTCTGAGCACTTTCCAAGTTTTCCTCAAACCACTCAAGCTGATCTTCGCCTATTTTTCCCCCTGCATTAATGAAAGACCTGCGAAGGTAAGGCCAATCATAGCTGTTTAACATAACAAAATGCGCATCATTGTAGTCAAAGGAATAGAAAAGCTCTCCAAAGTATTTTTCATACAGCTTCAGTCCATCAGCCGAGAGAGAAAAATAGCCATCGTGATTACCTGGAATTAAATAGGCAGGGACATCGAATCTTTGCAAGAGGTCATAAGCAGTTTTGTATTGGTCTTCCAAACTCTTGAGGGAAGGAATATTAATTGGGAACGGACCACCAATAAAATCTCCGGTGAGCAAAACAAAATCAGGATGAATTAGATTTACTTCCCTAATTGTTTCGTTGTATGCTTCCGATTTGGTGAAATTTTCCCATTTTTCCCCAAAAGTTTTTCCTGGAGATACAAGCATGGTTCTTATATCCCAACAATGGGGATCTGTAACTTGAATAAAGGTAAAGCTATCCTTAATTTTGCTCACAACGCTTACTGCTCTTGGTTGCGAATCCTCTATTGTTTCTCCCTCTCTTGTGACCGCAACCGTGAGGTTGTAGAGGTCAATTGACCCCTCTTTTGGCACCATGGCCTCGAGGTTGAACAAGCCCCCCTTCACCTCTATTGAGCTGACTGGCAGGATGTAACTTTCCACATACTCATCATAAGCTGTGGACAAGGTCACGTTCCAACAACCCGCATTCAGAAGTTCTTCGTCCAGGGAAGAAAGATCAACCTTTATCTGAAATGGGCAACCTTGTTGAACAATTGCAGGTCTCGAAGAGAGGGGAAATTTGATTTCATTAATTGGGCCTTCTATTGTTCGAATCCTGTGGCTATCATTTTGGTCCAATCGAGTTTCATCCTGTGCAGCAGAGCCTAAAAAAGGCAAAAACAACAACAATGACACGGAAAGAAGAAACCCTACTGAGACCGTTCTATACATTTCTTTCTAAGGAACATTTTGAGGTAATATAAATCTTTCTACAAAATACAAAAACCAAAAAAAGCAAGCCCCTCCCCAACAACTTCAAATAATTTAATCTCTTAATTTTATTGCGGAGTGCAATCCTTTTCTATCTGTAAAAAAGGGTTAATTTTTAATAATCAGAAAACCCTTATTTACTAAGG
>DUKC01000145.1 GCA_013329495.1 Thermoplasmata archaeon | reverse complement strand
GGAGGATGTCACGCATCTATCCCATCTATTTTTCTGCTTTTCTACCTTTTTGCCACATCCAAAAGATGTAAAACATTGACAAAAAGTAAGGCACAATACAAAAATCCAGTGCCATCCTTATAAAGGTCGCCAAGTATCACCCTCTTATAAGTAGCTCACTTTCAATTGAAGCTGGAGAATTAAAGATCGAGTAGACTCCTTGCGCGTTTGATAGAGCAGGTCCGCGTCTTTATCCCTCAAGGTAACTTGCCGATTACCCCATCAATAAACTTTTTCTTGCCAGTCGGCGTTGTAAATTATATTCATTGTTCCAACCCCCCTATTAGGCTCTTATTTTATTTAAATATTTCGTTTTTCCCCTCTTTGTCTCACTCTTTGTCTCAAAATATTGACTATTCTGCATTTCTAAACCCATAGTCAATTCTCTTCCATATGGTCATGCTTGGAATCCGAAAAAGAGGTCCACCAAAATAATAATACTTAAGTCACTCCACGAAAATTTACGCTAATCTTTGTCAAGGTATTCTGTCTTTTGCCCACACGTTAACGAAGATATTGAATAGAAAAAGATTAAATTTCAAATCGCTCTCTGTGTCATAGCAGGTTGTTATGGCAAGTCTGGAGTTCTCTCAAACTTCTTCTACCCTCTTGTTCAACTCCTTTGTTGGAGCAATTTCCACTCCCCGGGAAAGAAGCATCCCCTTTAAGTTATCCCTATGCGTTTCTAGTGCTTTTACTTCAAAGACTTCATTTTTTGTATCTGCTCAAGGGTGTACCCTCTAATTTTTTCTGGAGAGGGCAGCTCCCTGACGAGCTTGCCATTTTTTAGATATTGTTTGAGCAAGGGTTTCAATCTTCCACCGCAAGAACAGTGCTCTTTAGGTCTTGACTCGGGCGTCACTGAGATTTCGTTGCAGCTCTCGCACTTGTAAACCAGCTTCTTTCCACTGATCCTGCCCCTCTTAGCACAAGGTTTTCCGTCAAATTCTACCAGGTCCATAGAATAGTCTACACTTCTCGCACTCGATATGCTTGTTCCGATTCCAAACCCATCCACCCCTGCTCTAATCAATTCTTCGATATTTTCTTCTCTTATGCCTCCCGATACAAGAATCTTCACCTTGTTCCATCCTCTGAGATCCAATTCCCATCTGATTTCTTTCACTATTTCCGCCAGATTACCCTTTCTTGAGGAAGGGGTATCTAATCGTATCCCCTCCAAGTTTTGTTTGAGAGTTTCAGCCGCATTGATTGCCTCTGCCTTTTCATCCCAATAGGTGTCAACCAACGCGATTCTCGATACTGATGGCGGCATCGTCTCGTCGAAGGCTTTCCAAGCTTTCCTTTGATCTCCAAAACAAATTATCAGGGAATGGGGCATGGTCCCTTTAGGTTCTCTTCCAATTATTTTCGCTCCGGCCAGGCTAGAGACCTCGTCACAACCACCTATGAAAGCACTCCTATCTATCATTGGGCAGATAGCAGGATGCATCCTCCTTATCCCAAAGGATAATACCGTCTTATCTTTGGCAAGGGCTTTTATTCTTGCGGCTTTTGTCGCTATGCCCGAAGCCTGGCATATGAGTCCAAGCAAAGGCGTTTCACTCAGTGCGAAGTCCGTGTATTTTCCTTCTATAATCATCACGGGCACTCTAAATCCTCTCCGGTCAAAAGGTGTAAAAACCGTTCCTTCTGGAATTGAGTAAAGATCAATTGGTGAGCCTTCCATCAGAGTTATGACTTCTTCTAAACCGCAAAACACCGCCCAATTCCATCCGTTTGGTAGGTCATTTGCACTAAACTCAGCGGTCGTTTTCTTGTTTTTAAAGCCGTTCTTCTCTAGAACCTCTCTAGCATGAAGGAAGTATATGTCTGTAGTTTCTCCCTTCTTTATTTCTTCTGGCAGAGCCACATGAAATTTTCTCATACTCTCACCTCCATCAATCGATTTTCTGCAGCAATTTTATCCATATATTTTGATACGTATATAACCCTACTGCATAATTGTGTTTTGGTCCCCCCTCTCAATTGGTAAATATCGCTCCTTTTCAAAATGTGTCAAAACTATTCCTTTTGAAGGACCCAAAAATTCTAAAACGGTTTAAATTTAACTTTATTGCCAAGAAGTCCCCTTCCAAACCGAAGGTTTGGTGGTGGGAGGATGTCACACATAGAGCGAACAAGCAAATCAGCAAATATTTTTCATCTCGCTTTTTTTTCCTTTAGCGATCCCAACCAAATGCCCAAACGCAATCTTTCATTGAGTTAAATTTTTATATTAATAATTGTATAGCTTTAATAGGAGGAAAAAAATGTACACATCTTATGTGTTTATCAATGCAAGAACAGGCGAAGAAGGGAATCTTGTCAAGGAATTGAGCAAGATGAGTGGTGTGACAAGAGTAAATACTCTAATGGGAAAGTACGACGCGGTTGCTATCCTCGAAAAGGAAACTCTCGATGAGTTGTTTGGGATAGTCCTAAGAAACATTCGATCTTTACCTTCCGTTGCCAAGACAGAAACTCTTATGGCGGCCAGTGAAAAAATGCTCGGTCTTTTAGGCGGAGTACAACCATCGAAGCCAAAAGGAAAATAAGTTTAGGAGGAGGAAAAAATGTACACAGTCTATGTATTAATAAACGCGAAAGTAGGAATGGAAGAAACAGTACGAAAGGAATTAGCCCGGATGAGTAATGTAACAAGGACCGATCTTCTCATGGGAAACTACGATGACCTGGCAATAGTTGAAGGGGCAGACCTAGACACTTTGCTTGGAGGGATTCTCCAAAGAGTCCGTGCCATGCCTGGAGTTGAAAAAACCGAAACTCTCGTTGCTAGGGAAGAAATACCAACAGCCACTACCACATCCAGCCCACGCAGTCCTTTCCGTCTGAGAAAAAAAGAATAATCCCTAGTTAAGTTTTTTTTCAAAGGCTTAATTTCTCGTCTTTTTTTATTTTTTATTTTTAGATTAATCTTTCCTTGATGTTTTCTTATTTGGGCAATCAAAACAATGCTAATCTTTTAATAGATGAGTGTTTTTAGATCTGCCAATCCCCATTTCCGCATTCCTCACAGGTTGATCTTCGTCGCTTAAAGGGGCTTTTGCCATAGTTATAAATAGGGGCATACTAATTTCTTGTCATGCAATTTCCAGGGGTTCCTGTTTCACCTCCTTGGCTAGCTTTGTTACCTCCAATAATGGCAATATTGCTCTGTTTTTTGACCAAGAGAGTCTTGTTCTCTCTTTTTATAGGCATCCTCTCAGGAGCCATGCTATTAGCCAAATTAAACCCTTTTTCAGCTGTTGCAAATACAGCGGTGCTCTACGTCCACAGCTTGGCTGGAGTTTCAGTTTCCGCTGAGGGTGTAATGGAGATAGATCTGTTTCATCCAACAATAATCCTCTTTGATTTTGTTATTGGAGGACTGGTGGGTCTCATCTACCTGTCTGGGGGCGCACAAGGATTTGCGAATCTTATAACCTCTAAGGTCAAAACGAGAAGGGGCGGACAACTCGCGTCCGCTGCCATGGGTTGTGCGATCTTCTTTGACGATTACTCCAACACCATAATAGTTGGTAACTCCATGAGGCCAGTGGCTGATAGACTAAAGATAAGCAAAGAAAAGTTTTCCTACGTGCTCGATTCAACTGCGGCTCCTATAGCCACTATAGCGATCATATCAACATGGATCGGTTACGAGGTCGGCGTAATCGGAGACGCATTAAAGGTGCTGCCCGAGGCTTTTCCATCCGGAGCTTATATGTTATTTCTAGATTCTATACCCTACTCCTTTTACAGCATATTTGCGCTGTTGCTGGTTTTTTTGATTGCATCCACCTCCAGAGATTTTGGGCCAATGCTCGATGCAGAGCACAGAAGCATAACCACCGGAAAGCTGATAAGAGAAGGAGCCACACCCCTGCTTAAAGAGACGAATCTTGAAGTCATGGAAGATGCGCCAAAAAAGGCAATCAATTTCTTGATCCCCATCCTTTTTTTGATTGGAATCTCTCTCTTTGGTATGTGGTGGACTGGTGGAGGGCCAGGAGGGGAAAGTTTTATCAATGCAATCGCCAACTCAGATTCCATGTTAGCCCTGTTGTGGGGATCTATCGGAGCGACATTGGTGGCGATGGTGATGTACGGGATCCAGGGGATAGCAAATTTATCCAGAATGATGGACGCGTTCATAAACGGGGCTAAAATGATGATTCTGGCAAATCTTATTCTGGTTTCAGCCTGGTCAATATCTGCCATATGCGGCCAGGTTGGAACTGCAAATTATGTGATAGGGATATCAGAGAGTGTGCTTCGGCCTTGGATCTTGCCTGCTTTAATTTTTGTGATCAGTGGCTTTATAGCTTTTAGTACCGGGACTTCATGGGCAACCATGGGAATAGTGATTCCCATTGCACTTCCTTTGGCTTATAGCCTGGGCGTTCCGCTCCATATCGTAACGGCTGCCGTGCTGACCGGAAGCATATTCGGAGATCATTGCTCTCCAATATCAGACACAACCGTTCTTTCCTCTACCTTTGCAGGCTCAGACCACCTGGATCATGTCAAAACTCAAATGCCCTACGCCCTTCTGGTGGCCTCGGTAACTTTTTTCATGTTTCTTCTAGTTTCCTTGGATTTTGATTCCCTCCCATTGCTTTTGATAGCCCTGTTTGCAGGAGGTTTAATTATTTATTCCTTGCTCTTGTTCCTCTCTGACAAGGCCTTGAAGAAACGAGGCGTGAGTCCTGCCGAACTCAAAAAATAAAAGCACTGCAGGTTCTTTGTTGAATAGGTGCGTGACTTCCTCCCACGGCTAAAG
>DUKC01000174.1:1753-12280 GCA_013329495.1 Thermoplasmata archaeon | reverse complement strand
TTTATAGGACGATGTACTAAGCTTGTGGAGAATGGTCCAGTGTATGAATCGGAAACAATTCCAGCAGGTTCGATCATTGGAGCAGGAATCCCCTTGCGGTAGCGGGGAGGTAGCTCACCTTATGTCCAACCTAATTAACTATATCTTGCCAAAAAACAATCTTGATAATTCTCAATGAAGAGAGAACCAAAAATTTGCTTTGCAAAATGGTAAAAGATTGAGATAAAAGATTATGATAGAGGAGTAAGCTTAACTCCTCCCATCCTGCATAAAAACTTGTCGGATGACTAGCTGAATATTTTAGAGTTCCCGATGTTGAGTTTTTAGTCTTTCCATATTCCCACTTCAACAAAACCAACCAAAGAGCATGGCTGCCATGGCAGCCAAGGTCTCTTTGTGCATTCCATTATAGGAGGGGTAGATTTTATTATCCCGTAATCTGCAGGCTATTCCGGTGGAGGTTGGCATATTCCCATCGGAATTAAAAAAATCTGAAGAGTGAGGCAAATAGCTATAACTTTATAAATTTTCATTTTAACATGCTAAAAGAATTAACTGCTTCAATAACCGTATTTTCATATTTTTCATAGGTTGAAATAGGTGCAAAAAAAGTTATACTATAAGTAAAATATTTTGTATTTGCACAAATATTCATTTCCATAGCTTTACTTGGATATTTTATAAGGTAAACTATTTTCGACGCAGGCAAATTTCCCAGAGTTGCGTTTTCATTCCTCTCTAGGATTTCGATAAATGAACTAGGAAGTCTAATGCCTAACATATAACAATTCCTTGGTCCTTTTTTAATGCCAGTAATGTTGAAGAATAGGTACTCAGTAGGGGCAGTTTGATAGAAAAAACATACTTTAAATCGATTTTCTTCTTTATTTTCACTTAATTCCCAAGCTGAAGGATATTTAATCTTATATTTGTAGTCTTCATTCGCATACCACTCCCATCCATCTGTTAAAGTCTTTTCTTTCGATTCTCTTTTTTCAGCTTCTCTTTCCCAGATGTATCCACGCATGCCCAACAGTAGAGCTACAACAAACATTACCCCAACCAAGCTCGCAATTTTTGAGCTCATCTTTCTCATTCTCCTTTCTTTTGACTATAGTTCTTTAGCTTTAGCTGCTTAAGCCGGTGGAGCTTCTGGAATAATTGGTAGGGTTACTGGAATTGGTAATTCTTGAGTGCATGGGGTGGCAAGACAGCACCCGAAGGGATTAGCCAGGCAATTGTTTAGCGTATCAAAGCATGGAGTCAGCCACTGACAGCCACAGCATCCAACTATCACGTTTTGCTGCAGGTTGAGCACTCTTGTGAATAAGCACTGCACCATGAAGAACGGAGATGTTCCCTGGCATATCGAGCCGCAGAAGTTGAACCAGGTCGTTGCCATCCCGCTGATGCAGACGGTCGGTGAGTAAGAGTCGCAAGCCGAAGCGAGGAAGCCGCACTGGGCAGCGTAGATGTTTCCGAGCCAGGTCACCGAGCGCAGCTGTTCATGATTGACAGAGTTGTTGTAGCGGTCGTGTTTCCCATTGAATTAATGCACGCACACGGAGCTATGTTTGCTACTGATTCCAAACACGTGTTCGCAGCAGTCAGGTGGCATGCGGGTGGAATTCCATAGCAAAGGATCTGAGAGCTCGTCTCGAACAGCTTTAAGATGTCGTTCTTGAATCGCTCCATAAATAATAATACTCATATAGAGATTTAAACTTTAGGCATAAAGCCGCTGAGGGGACTTGAACCCCCGACCTACTCCTTACCAAGGAGTCGCTCTACCTCTGAGCCACAGCGGCATTTTTTTTATTTTTTTTTATTGTGTTGTCCATGAGGTCGTTTTTGGCATTGTTTCATGTCCTTTTTCTTGCAAATTTATTTATAGAATGATTACTATTATAAAAACAGTATAGAAACCTTTTTGGGGGCAAAAGATGAAGATATGCTGGTATGGCCATTCATGCTTTGAGATAGCAAACGGTTCTACGCTAGTCACCGATCCTCATGACGGCAGATCAATAGGAATAAGAAAGCCTGAGATTGGTGCAGACCTGGTGCTCGTCTCCCACGATCATTATGATCATAATTCTGTAAGGACTGTTTCAAAGCAAAACACTAGAGTAATAAACGAAGTCACATCCCTTAAGATCAAGGGAATAAAAATTCAAGGATTTCCAACTTTCCATGACGAATCGGGTGGAGCCAAGAGGGGCAAAAACATCCTATTCAAGTTTTGTATGGAGGGAATAAATTTCTTGCATTCGGGCGATCTTGGTCATCTGATTGACGATGAGCTTGCAAAAAAAATAGGAGAGGTTGATATTCTATTCATACCCGTAGGGGGGATATTCACTATTGATGCAGAGAATGCATGGAAAGTGGTCGAGAAGTTAAAGCCGAAAGTTGCAATTCCTATGCATTATAAAATTAGCGGCCTGTCTATACCGTTGGACGAACCAGATCTATTCTTAAGAAAGGCCGAAGAAAAAGTCGTTCGTGTCGGAAATGAAATAGATTTCACAAAAGAGGACCTGCCCAAAGACTTTGAAATATGGCTCTTTTCGCTGTGAACTCCCCTCACCAAAGTTTTGGAGGCGGCCCTCTCGGCAAAAAGCCAAAAGGTCTTTAATATCCAGTTTCAATTATCCTTCCTTAGTCTCTATAATCAGAGGAATGACCTCCTCTTTAATGTAGTTAATGAAATCTTCTTTTACGGCCTTGCTGAAAATGACGACCACCCCTTTTCTCGTTATGCCCACAATGAACCCGTAACGATTGGATTTCAATACAGTGTACCATATCTTTCCGTGTTTTAGGTAGTCCAAATACAGCGAGGTGTTTCCCAGGGCGGAGCCGTACAAAGACAGCTTGTTTATGTTGGGCAGGTCAACATCATCAAAGAAAATTACTTTTGTGTCTTCAAAATTCTTTTCGTGAAACCTCTTAAAGACTTTGGGGCTAATGCCCACTTCTACTATTTTTCCAGTGGTGATGAAAAGAAGTTTGCTGAGTTGATTCGCAATTTGATTCGCCTTCGCCTTTTTTTCTAAAATTGTCAGAACGATTCTGTCTTTTTCCTTTACGAAGAAGAACGGAGCTTCCAAAGTCGAGGGAATATGAACGATTTTGTCGTGGTAGTAAACATCGATCAGTTCGTCTTGAAGGAAACTACCTTGCAAGGAATCGCCGATGAAACTCAAATCTTTTATTTGTGTTACCAGACTGATGTTATCGGTCTCATTCTTTTCTTCTGCTTTGTAGTCTTTAATTTTGGTGGCCATAAGCTGAAGGTCTGCGTCTTCGTTTACCAAGAAAATCTTTCCTGCCAGGACCATGTTTATATAATAAAATCAACATTAATTAACTTATCTGAGCCACACAAAAACTATTTAAGAAGGTCAATTATTCGTTTTGGTTAGATGTCAGACACTCAAAGAATTAGGGAAAATGTTTGGATAAGCGAGATAATCCTAGAGAATTTCATGTCATACGAGTACTCCAGGATATCCTTAAAGCCAGGGCTTAACCTAATATGCGGACCAAATGGTGCAGGAAAATCCACGATCCTGTTGGCAATTTCGGTTGCTCTCGGCCAAATCTCGACCGAAAGGGGCAGGAGGTTGAGCGATCTAATCAAGAGAGGGAAAGACATTGCAAGAGTCACTTTGGTGTTTGACAACCATAAAAACAACGGTTCGAGACCTATCAGTTTTTCCGATTCCGACACATTCATGTTGTCCAGGTATCTCAGAAAGGACGGGAGCTACTGGTACGAGGCAGACTACAAAGAGATAACTCTCTGGGAAGTCTCCAGGATGTTCCAGGGATTTGGAATAAATCCAAACAACATGTTAATAATAATGCATCAGAACACGATGGAGCAATTTGGTTTGACGGGGTCTGAAGAAAAACTAAAACTCTTGGAGGAGGCCGTGGGATTCGGCTCCTATAGGGAAAAATTGCTGGATGCAAAGTCCAGGTTAGAATCAACAATAAGCGAAGACGAGTCGCTTTCCGAGCTGTTGGGAAGGGCAAAAGAAAGCCTCGGATACTGGAAGAGCATGCACGACAAATATCTGCTGAGAAATGAACTGGTCAAACAAAAGAAACTGTTGAAGAGAGAAGCAATCTGGGTAAGGGTAATAAAGAACGAAAAAGCGCTAAGTTCCTTGAATGATAGACTCAGAGCGAAGCAGAACGCTCTCAAATCCAACCAAGACGAATCCATTAAAACAGGTACAAAAATAAAAAAATTGAGAGAGGAGCTTGATGGGTGGAAAGTAGGCACAAGAGAGTCCTTTTATTCACTGTTGCATCTCGAAAAGGAAGAGACGAAGTTTGTCGGTCTTGAGAAGCACTTGAAGGAGAAACAAGAGATATCTGAAAAGCTCGACAAGGGGCAAGAAAAAGAGAAAATTAAGAACGAGCTTAAGGCAATTCACGAAAGAAAGAGCAGAACGAAAAAAGATATCGATGCAATTCGGAAAAAACTGGGAGAGCTGGAGAGAAAACTAGATCCGAGTTTGGAAAAATACATCAGCCATCGCGTAAAATACGAGATTTTCAGGTTTAGAAAGGGCCAATTGGAGGATGAGGTCAGAAAAATAAACGAGGAGGTCGATAAGGTTAACCTAAAGTTGGTGGCTCTCACCCCTTTAATCAAGGGAGCTGGAGAGAAAATTGAAACAGAGAGGAGCCAAAACGAGGTAGAAAACGACTTGAACCTGGTCGATGCAAAAATAAAATCTCTTGGCGACATTCCCAAAGAGACAGAGGAAATATATTCAAATTATTCAAAACTCCTTGAAGAACTCAAACAAAAATCCAGGATAGTTTCAGAAAACAAAAAGAAAGGGCTGGAAGAACTAAACAAGAGAAAGAAGGTCTGGAGAGATGCAATGGAAGGTCTTTTGGAGAGGGTTAACCCTTCTTTTCAACAAATTCTATCGAGCATTGGGGCCAACGGTTTAGCCAGAATGGTAAATGGGGAAGATGTGGAGAGTGCGGGTCTAGAGCTTTGGGTCGGATTCAGAGATTCTGAGTTAGTTTTGCTAGATTCCTACACTCAAAGTGGCGGTGAAAAGACCGCTTCCATTATGGCATTTCTCCTGTCAATACAGGAGTATCTAAAGTCTCCTTTCACAGCGGTTGATGAATTCGATCTGCACATGGACCCAAAGAACAGGGAAGAAATTTACAAGCTGATAATATCCTCAATCAAAGAGAAGGGGGGAGAGTGTTTGGTTATCACTCCAAGTCAACTGACGATAACCGACCCAAGTGTGCATGTGATTGTTGTGCAAAAAACGTATGGTAGATCAGAAGTGAGAGAAGCCAGATGAAACTCAGCAAAGACCAGTTACTCAGAATAATAAATTTTTGTAAAACGATCGAGAAAGAGGGGACAAACCCGTTTGACCTGGATGTCAGAGGGTCGCTCGAAACATTGAAACAGTATTTGCCACGTTGGAAACTGCTGGACGATCTGCTTTTGGATGCAGAAGCGATCAGCGAGATATCCAAAATAATAGAACTTCAAGGAAAATGGATAAAAAGCAGGTCAACCTCTTTTTTCATAGATCCTCTGCTGATCGAACTCAAAATAAAATTTCTCGAACCCGAAAGGCTGGCCGACGCCTTTTTCTCCTCGTGGCATCCAATTTGTTCGATGGACAGAATCACTCCAAAGAGGCTGAAAGAAGGATTGGATTACTGGAATCAGCTTCTGCCCCTGCGCGAGAGAAAGAGCGAATTTCCCTTGCCTTTCCAATCAAAAGGAGCCATGAGCATAAAAGAGCTGATTGAGCTCAACATCCTCTCTAAAAACAAGTTCAATGAGGAATTGAGTAAGGTTTTTGAAGAGGTTAGGCGGAGAGGAAAGATTGATTATTGGAGTTTTGTCTACGAAAAAGAATTCAAGGACAGCGTCATAAAGGCATATCTAACGAGTTATCTGGTGAGTGATGGTAAAGTGGCTCTAGAATTGGATCCAATAACTAGAGACATGTTTCTATATCCCCTCAGGGGATCTGTTTCTCATGACAAACAAAAGTCGATTTCGATCTCTCTCGACTACGAGGATTGGTTAAAATGGAAGAGGAATCAAAAGTAGAAAAAAATATGAAGAAAGCAGCTCAACTTCTGTTCTTTAGAAGGCACAGGCTCCCAGGCGTAAGGGGATGGGAACTGAAAAGAGCTATTGGAGGTGACTGGCTTGAAGTAATAAAACTTCTAAATCTGGAGCTGGAGAGGTTGGGGATTGAAGTAAAACAAATCAGCGAAACCGGAGAAGAAAACGAAGAAGATCCCGAAGGTGCCAGATTTGTGGCGCTACTCAAAACTCCCTTACCCCCCAAGGCTACAGGAAGAAGAATAGACGACATTGCGATTCTGTCCGCAACCTTGGCCTTCCTAATTTCCAAACAGGGAAAAGCCAGCAAAAAAGAAATTGAAGAGCTTTTGAGCGAAAAGTTTCCGAGATGGAGAGTCGGGCCCAGTATCGATAGGTACCTCAAAGATGGTTATCTGGGCGAGGACGAGAAGATGATTTACATCGGATGGAGAACTAGAGCAGAAGTCGACAAAAAAACGCTTTTAGACTTGATTCTAGCGAGCTAACCCCTTTTATAAAATCTGTCCTTTAAACTCTCCCTCTCCTCCTCAATTATGAGATCAATCAGATGATCATTGAACTCTCTCTCTTTTTCAAGTATGCTTTTCGCTCTGTTTACGCTGATTCCTCTGCTGGCCAGAACCGTCAAGCCTGGTTTGCCGTACTTCGAAACAACCTCAGCCGTGGAAAGTACATCTTTAAAGATTTTTCCTGTTCTGCTCCGCTTTCTCAGTGCTCTCATAACCTTGTCTTCCTCTTCATTCAGTGCGCCTATTTTCGATGAATTGCACTCGGGACAAACGATCTCATCGACATCTTTGATTTTTTTCGCTTCTGCGTACCTCCAACAGTTTGTGCATACCAGGGTGAGCGACTCATCAAGCAGTCTTGCCCTGGCATACTTTATTATCACCTGCTTCATTCTCTTTGGAGGTATCAGATCGGTCTTCCTTCTTAGCTCTTCCACTCCGACTCTACCGATCGGGCTGACTCCCCTTATCAAAGAAATTTTTATCTCTCCAGACTCAACCTTTTTCAGGAGGAGGGAGGCAAGTTTTACATCCATATCCTTTTCAAGAGCATCCTTGACAGCCTCCTTGAACACGGCGGATTCCTCATAGCTCGATATCAGATTGTCCAGGTTTATGTCTCCTATTGGAGCGTTCTTCGCCAGAGCTCCGAACCTTCTCAGAACGTGTATGAATCTTCTCTTGAAAAGTCTGCTCTTGACCAAAGAATTCAAAGAAATCTGTTTGATCCCTTCGGGCTTTCTTCTTGACAGATCATGAATCGTTTCTCTTATTGTTTTTAGTTCCAGGTCGGTCCTGATCACTATTCTGTATGGATCCTGCTGGATTGGTACAAAAGCCCCTATCCTGTCAGCCAGCAGGCTCCCGAGCATTCGTGCCAGGGTTCTGTTTACTTTCAGTCCGAATGAACAATGAAGGATTACATACTCCTCAAATCTTTCGATCGTCAGGAGCTTGTCCGTAGGAACTGGGTATTCTCCTTCAATCTGCAAAATCAACTCTCCTAGAATCCTCCTCAACATCTCTTTGTCTGCTGGATATTTTTTACCGAACTCATCGATCAGTTCCTCTGTTGGAACCCCCCTCTTCATCTCCTGCTCGACCCATCTTCTGATCTCCCCAACCTCATTCGCGACTTCAAAGGGGACAGGAATTTCGTCCCCGACCCAGCTGGGTACCGAGCCGAGAGGATCGATCTCATTTTTAACGTAGATTCTGTTTTTGTAGAGATATAGTATCTTCCAAACAGAACCGCCTTCGATAAACTTGTTACCTGGATCGCCGTATTCCGCAACGAATGCCTCATCCAAAACACCCACTGGCTTGTCCCCCTCCTCCTCTACGACCAAAAAATGCCTCTCTTCAGGAATCATCGACAGGTTTTCGAAATAGTACTTGTAGAGCGGATCGATCCTTTTCGCCCTCGCAAAAATCCTTTCCTGCGGAGAGAACCACAGAAGTCTTGGGTATCTGGTGTACATGTAATCCAAAACCTCGACAAACTCTTGTTCCGACAAATTCTTCAAGGGATACGCCTTTTTTAACAGGTCTAACGCCTCTTCAAACCCCCATCTCCTTTTCATAAGCAGCATGCCTGCCAGCTGATGGGTAAGAACATCGAAGGGTTTTTCCGGAATTTCGACGGGCTCCAGATCCTCTCGGAGAGCACGCCTGGCTATGACCAACGCTTCCAAACCATCATCCGAGTCTTGAACGACAATGGCTCCCTGTGCCACTCCTTTGACTCTGTGACCACTCCTGCCCACTCTCTGCATCAATCTCGTGACTTGCCTTGGAGAATTGTATTGGATAACCAGTTCGAGCTTTCCTATGTCTATTCCCAATTCCAGAGAGCTTGTGCAAACTATTCCCTGAAGTTTCCCCTCTTTGATTCCTTTTTCAACTCCAACTCTTGATGGTCTTGACAAAGATCCGTGATGAACACCCAGTGGGAAGTTCAGGTCCCAGACCTTGAATCTGCTTCCCAGAACCTCTGAAATCGAACGAGTGTTGGTAAAGACCAGGGTTGATCTGTGCTGTTCTATCAGTCCTCTGATCAGCCTCAGTCTGCTTGCAACCTCTGGGTAAGTGTAGAGCTTTTTTGCCAATTTGTAATCCTCAGGGTCTGCTTTTGGAAAGTAGACCTTAAGCCTCATCTCTCTCGCTAGAGGAACGTTTATAATCCTGCATTTTCTGCCACCACCGACCAAGAATTTTGCAACCTTTTCAGGCGTCCCGATGGTTGCTGACAGTCCAATCAGCTGAAAATCTCCTCCTTTTAGAAATCGAAGCCTTTCCAGTGCAAGCGAGAGTTGAGACCCTCTCTTTTCGGAAGCCAGCTCATGAACCTCATCCACGACCACCCATCGAACTGATCTGAGGTGCTTGCCAAGAATTTTTCCGGGTAGTATCGCCTGCAGAGTCTCTGGAGTGGTTATGAGGATGTCGGGCGGAACCATAGCTTGGGTCTCTCTTTCCCTCTGTGGGGTGTCTCCGTGCCTAACTCCCAGCTTTATGTCTAGTCTTTTGCACCACCATTTGAGCCTCTCAACCAGATCTCTGTTCAGCGCTCTCAAGGGAGTCACATAAATGGCCTTTATTCCTGGTTTTTTATCGACTCTATCCCTAACCAAAGCGTCGACGATCGGTAAAAATGCAGCCTCAGTTTTTCCACTGCCTGTGGGAGCGATCAGAAGCACATTATTCCCTTTGATTATCCAGGGAATCGCTTTTATTTGTGGTTCGGTTAGCTCCGAGAATCCCTTTATTCTTATAGATTCTTGCAAGGGATCCGTAAACAGGGAAATTACTTTTGCCGCTTGTTTATTCATCAGTTTGTAGATTACGATCTAATTTAAAGATTTATTTAACTTTATTGCCAAGAAGTCCCCTTCCAAACCGAAGGTTTGGTGGTGGGAGGATGTCGCAACAAGATCGATTTTTAGAGCCAGCGGGAACAGCTGGAAAATCTTACCTGGCCTATTTGCCAAGCTTTTTGTTCGCTCTTATTGAGGGCCTCACCTTTTCTGCACCTTTGCCCTTGTGTGTCAGCCCTCTTCCTTTTCTTCCTGCAGAAGTTTTTCCCCTCAGCACTCTTTGCTTGTTCGATGGGTCACAGATCCAGTTTATTTTTGGATCTGCTTTTATTGAAGGATGAGCAGGATCGACGAGAATCACTTCGTAATAATGATGCTTTCCATCTTCTCCAATCCAATAGGAATTCAATACCTCTAGATTTGGATAATGTTTTGAAGTCCTCTCTTCCGCGATTCTCTGGATGCTCTTTCCAGGGGTAATCTTCTTGATACCCATCTTTGAAGGTTTTCTTCCTCCTCTAGCTCTAGGCTTTCTTAACCCCCCCCTTCTCACTCTAGCACGGACGATAACATACCCCTGTTTTGCTTTGTAACCAAGCTCTTTAGCCCTATCCACTCTGAGGGGTTTTTCAACTCTCACAAACGACTGGGAGTGACTCCACTCAGTTTTCCTTTCCCAATTAGCTGTGCCATGCTTGCTGCTGGGTTTTTGCCATTGTTCCCGTAGTGATTTGTACAAATTCTTCATTCTTCGCTCACGAAGTTTTAACTTTTGTTAGTTTGAAAGGATAGCGAAAGTAATATTTAAATCTTAGGAAAAAGAAGCCAGTGGAAGGCATACGGTGAACAAAAGAAAGAAATATAAACAAACAACTCGTTAGGCGTAATCATGTGGGCGATCTTCTACCAAATAATGCGTTTGATACTTGTCTATATACTTCCTTTCTTTTCAGCTTACGTTATTATCAGACGTATTGAAGAAAGAGTGAAATTTAGAATAGTACTTTATTTTGGCATTGCCATTCCTTTAATAGTACTCTACGGAGTAATCATTGGAATC
>DUKC01000174.1:0-1651 GCA_013329495.1 Thermoplasmata archaeon | reverse complement strand
TAACAAAAATAAAAAAGCAGATTGTGGGAGAAGCCGCAATTCAAACGGCTGGGGATTTGTTAAAATTGTTTTTGTTTATGGGTGTGATACTGTTTTCCTTGGTTGCGCTGGGTTATCACAATAACCTGTTTGCCAATCCCGATGGTTTGTTCTACACCGCAATGCTAGTGTCCGTGCTACTGGGTTGCTTTCTCACCATCAATCTATACATAGAAATAGGGCTTATATACCAAAGGTTCCTGAGAAGATTTTGGTTTCTTACATTATTGGGTGGAATCGCATACAGCGTCCTTCTCGTAACGAACCTCTTTGAGTTTGCAGCTGTTACTAGCTCCGGAAACATAGATGTTGCGCCAGCATACATGAAAATTCAACGCGTGTACGGCATCCCATGCAGTATAATCGGAGGAATTTTGGCAACTATTCCCAGCATCATCCTCTATTCAAAGCTCAGAAACAAAACTCTCCAAACAAAAATACTATCTGGAGACCTGCATGCATTCCTTGAGGAAATGTCCAAGCTGGTGGGAGAAGTCACCGTAGACATACTCAGGATGGGAATAACAGAATACAATCTCCAGTTCAAGAGGAACATAGAGCTCACCCCTGAACTTAGCATAAAAAACCTGAGAACCGGAGAAGACGATTCATTGGCAAAGTACCTGGTCGGCGTATTTTCAAAGAGAGTCGGTCCCATAGCCTATCAAATCGCTACCAAAAAAACCTCTCTCTTTTAGGGAGTTCAAAGCTATAACTTTTTCAAATGCTAACCCAACGTACCTTGGAGTCTCTTATCACTGTATCCCTATCCAGTCTTGACCCCTTCTATAATATCTTCAGCAGATTCGGTACCCTCAGAGCACTCGAAAGTTGCTGTCCCGTGCGCTCAAAAATGCGACTGGCAAGAATTCTATTAAAGTATTTATCTACATCTACCTAAGGTCATTTTGATAGAGGAGGCATCATATCATGGAAGGTCTTGAGGAGGTACGCTGTGTACAAGGTCAGTGACGCTTTTTCATCGTTTTCGATCAGAACGTCACTCTTTGCGAGCAATATTTTGTCTGAAGGAAGAAGCCCCTTGGATTCAATATCTTTTAAGAGATTATTCCCAATAGGCTCCACAACGGGAGGCGTAAAAAGTACAGATTGAAGCAGAAAATTACCCAATGCACTGAAATATCCTCCAAACAGCATAGTTGAAAGTTCAGACATTACGGAAATGACAAATTCTTCTGTGATGTCATATTCGGTCGGTCCCGTAAGCTTCGAAACTAAGATTGGAATCCTGCTTTTCTTTACCACTATAAATGCGTAAGCCTTCCAATCTCCTGAGATTCTTATTTTCGATTGAGCAGTTATGGAATCTGAAGGTCGGATCTTTGGCAATTCTTTCACTTTAATTACGTCTACTTCGGGAACAGAGATATAAACTGGCCTGTTGTATATAATTGATAGGGCAGCCGCCGCATGACCTGCCCCAATCGTGGTAATCTCTTTTAAAACATCCTTATAACTTATCGATTCATGTTTGTTAGCTCCCATTGAATTCATAAGGATTACATATTGCTTTTTACTATTTAAATCAATCTGTCATTACCAAAACGCCAAAAACGGCGATTAAAGATTTGCCATTCAGACTGTGTGAGAA
>DUKC01000066.1 GCA_013329495.1 Thermoplasmata archaeon | reverse complement strand
TCAACCCTTATCGCATCCATTTTCATCGCACCCTTTTGAGCTTGGATAGACCTTCTCCCCCAACAGATCGATTATAATTTTCTTCGTCTTCAATCTCCATATCTTTTCCGGGGCTCCACCCCCCTCCTCTTTATACTCCGCAACTTCAATTATGCCAGCGTTTTTAAGTTCTGAGAGATGGTAATATAACCCAGATGAGGTTAATTTCTCACCCCTTTCAGCCAGAAAATTATGGATTTCTTTAGTACCTTTTTTACCCTCCCCGATAAATTGGATAATCGTCCACCTTATAGTGCAGTGAAGTGCCTGGACGTATTTCATGAGGGGGTTGAACTGGCGATCGCAGTTATGCATGGTATCACAATAATGTTATTGTTTATCACTATAATATTTTGGTCTTATTTAAAACTATCGGCATTCAAAAAATCGAAATTATCCTCCAGGCTAAACCGGCAAACAAAAGGCCATAAACTATTGATGCTATTGTTAAACCCACCGCTCGTTTAAATCCAAACTCTCTGATGAGCATTCCCAGGGCGATTATGCATGGAATTCCAATTGATGAAGCTATACCAAATGTATAAATTTGGAGGGGAGTTAAAACCAAAGATATTTCACTGCCCAGAACAGATATGAGCATGCCTCCAACCAGGTCTTTTTGTAAAAAACCGAATACTAGTGGAATTGCGGTCACATCTGGCAGTCCCAGCCATGAGGTTATTGGTGAAAGAGGCATTACTGCAACACCCGCGATTCCCATCATATCAAGGACGCCATACGCCACCCCTCCTATTGCTAAAAGAGGCATGACTAGGTAGACGAAATCTTTCATTCTCACCCAGCTTTTAGCGAGAATATTTCTAATCAAAGGTCTCCTGTAGGGGGGCAACTCCAGAAGCAAAGGTTCGCTCTTCAGATGAATAAATTTTTTTATTCCAAGGGCCCAGATTAAGCCGGCAATTAGTAAAGTAGCGAAAACAGAAAGAGCCAACTTTACTCCTCCATAAAACCCAACTATCCCCATTATTATGGCAATTCTGCTTGAGCAGGGTACAAAAGCAAATAATGAGGCAGTCTGGAATTGCTCCCTTTTAGATTTCAGCACTCTGGTGGTACGAGTTGCTGCTGCAGTGCAACCCAATCCCAATGCCAAAGGAATAAATGATTTTCCGGGCAAACCTAACTTTTTCAAGAACCTCTCCGCATTGACAATAAATCGGGAAAGAAGTCCTATATCTTCTAGCAATCCTATGAGCAAGTAAAATAAAAACACATAGGGTAAAGCAATGGAAACACCTGCCGCCAGTCCTGCCAAACCCGGGATCAGTACCGTAGCAATAACGGAATGCTCCGCCATGCCAAAGAAAGACAAAAGATCCTCTGTCAATCCCACAAGAACGCTTTGCATCAAGTTGCCAAGAAATAGCAGTATTCCAAATATGGCAAGAAAAGATAAACAAGTAGTTACAGGTCCCCAGATTTTATGCAAGAGAATATTATCAACATTCTCCTGCAGTTTTCCTCCCTTTTCTACAGGAGTTATCCCAGTAACCTTTTCTGCAATAAATGAGGCTGTACCATACCTTGTTATGGATATGTCTTCGGCAACTCTCAGGTGTTCAGTTAAACTTTCTTTGATTTTTTTAATTATCCCCTCATCCCCCAAATACTTATAAAAGTCTTCATCCTCCTCCAAAATTCTCAACGCAATAAACCTTCTAGCCCGTCTTCCTTCAATCCCCGCAGATATCTTGTTTATCGCTTTTTCTATATGGTCGTCATATCTCACAATAAAACCCTCTGTCGTTCCCTCCTTGATTTTTAAAGAACTTAAGAGCTCATCCACTCCCCTTTTACTCAAAGGGTTTATGGGGATAACAGGAATGTTAAGGAGGTTTTCTAATTTTTTATGATCAATCGTTATTCCCTTCTTTTTCGCATCCTCTATAAAATTTAAAGCTACGATTGTAGGTATCTTGGCTTCTAATATCTGCAAGACCATGTACAGACTTCTTTCAAGGGCGGTTGCATCGGCGATTATTACCGCTCCATCCCCTCCTCCTTCAAACAGAGCTTTTTCGGTGACCCTTTCTTCTTCACTTCTGTCAGATATGGAGTATATCCCCGGAGTGTCCACAAATTCTATTTTCACCTCGTTAAATTTTTTTTCTGCTTTAGTAACCTCAACAGTAGTGCCCGGATAATTAGACACCACAACTTTCGGACCAACCAATGCGTTAAGCAAAGAGGATTTTCCCACATTTGGCTGGCCGATTAGCAGTATTTTGAGTTTTTTCATTGCTTCGTAACCCTAATTCTTTTTGCTATACTTTTGTATAAAGCAAATTTTTTGTTTTTTACTCTAACAACAACACCATTTGGGATTTTATTTGCCAGCGTTATTTTTTTTCCGGGAAATATTCCCACGCTGACCATTCTTTCAAAAACTCTATAATCAGAAGAGATAATATCAGTGATTATGCCCCCTTTACCAATTTCGACCTCTGTCAGAGGAGCGCCTTCTCTTTTAAGTGTAGATATTTTTTTTAGATTGTCAATAACTTCTTTGGAAACATAATGCTCAAGAATATGCGCCACTTTGTGTGCATCTCTCCCGTTCCTCATTTCTTTAAAATAATTTTCAATGACAAGATGTTTTTTTACAACCTCTTTTGCGCTTCCCTCTCCTTTTTTTGTTAGTGAAACAAGTCCATTATGCTGTTCTATCAGACTCTCTCTTTCAAGTTTTTTAACTGCTTTGGATACAAACGAATCCGAAGCATTAATCTCCGATTTTATAGATCCCAAGGCGATCTTTTCAGTTTTTTCTTCGCCTAATCTCCTCAATATGTCTTCCTTGACTATTCTTAAAGTATCGGATTCTTTTGTCATTCGTTGCTTCTTTCCTACATGTATAATTTTGAGGGTACAACACGCCCTCCAATAACAAGAGGTTCTTCTTCTCCCAAAAAACCCGCCACAACAAGATCAATCGCCTGATCTTCTGTCAGTCCTCTACTCCTTAAGTAATTCAACACCTCTTCTGAGATCTTACCCACCGACGCCTCATGGGTGAGCGAAGCATCCTTATTATTGTTCACGAGCTCGGGTATCGCATTGATACTCGAATCCTTGGTCAGCAGCAGGCCCATACAGTCCACATGCCCTGTCCCAGCAGCATTTGCCGTCATCTGGCTGTGAGCAACTATCCTGGATTTCTTGTCGCCAATCATTCTTACTCTCGAAATTCCATTAGACCCTCTGCCATTCAGAAAAGTAGAATCGTGCATCTCAACCTCGCCATGCTCAGCTAAAACGGTTAAAACGAGATTTGCCGAAGCTCCCTCTTGAATATCAGTATTGTTCTCCATCTTTAACTTCATAGGCACTTCAAGACATTTGTAAACATGGGATAATCCCGCTCCCTTCTCCAAAAAGAATCTCAAACTCGATTCAACAACGTCTCCTTTTCCCCATTTGTGAAATTCTCTTATCTTTAACCTAGAATTTGCTTTTACAATGATTTTTGAATGCCCCCTATGAGTCCCACACAGATTCTTTTTGACCGCGTTGCAGACGCTGTATATCTCAGCTTCTATATCCTTTTCTATTACTACCAAATTTCTTGGATCTTGAGAAACATTTGGTGAGGAGATGGCGATACAGGTAACTAGAGGATGATCCACATGCTTCTTTACCCAAATAAAGTACCCTTCTTCAGGTTCCTGTTCAAAATGATCCCTGACCCATTTAAACTCCTTATAAGCTTCGGGACTCGACCTAATGATTATGCCTTTATCAGCAAATATTCGCCGAATTTCATGGTCAATATAAAGGTAGTTTGCACTCTTTGCACTTTTCATATCCATACCTCATGATTGTCTTCCATATCTTTCTCCAATTCTTTGAAGAGCATACGATTTCTCCATCCAACATGACGTGAGCAACATCTGGTCTAAGAAACTTGAGTATTCTGCCCCTATGTGTAATCAAAAGGATAGATTTATCGCATAATTCTCTTTTTATCAGGGATGATAGTTTTTCAAGATTTTTTACATCCAATCCTGCATCCAATTCATCGAAAACCACGAAACTTGGATCTAAACTGATCACC
>DUKC01000067.1 GCA_013329495.1 Thermoplasmata archaeon | reverse complement strand
AAATGGTTCACTTCCCAAAGAGAATGATCGAGATTGCCCTTGATCTTTTGCTGGATGCCCTCTCCAAAGACAACCTCAAAAACAGAATAAGACTTGAATTGGGCAGAAATTATCTAGATGGCTGGGTCAGGGAACGCTCCAACCACATCTATGCCGCTCCACTTGGAATTTTACTCCATGTTTTTGCAGGAAACATTTTCATAAGTGGCATAGAATCTCTGGTGAATGGCCTGATCACAAAGAATCTGAATCTCGTTAAAACGTCTTCTGTGGACCAGTTCTTTCCTTATCTGTTTCTTGAGAGCTTGGAAGAGTGTTCCCCGGAGCTCGCTTCTACAATTTCGATACTCTCTTTCAAAGGAGGGGAAACGGCGATGGAGAATAAGTTGAAGAGAATTGTCGATGCGATAATAGTCTGGGGTAGCGAAAAAGCCATTTTAGGCTATAGAAAAAATCTTCCCTTGGGCAAGAAATTGATCGAGCATGGACCCAAGTGCGGAATTGGAGTTGTGGAAAAGTATGATTCTTCACTTCCCGAGAGAATAGCCAAAGATGTCGCATACTGGGAACAGAGTTCTTGTGCTTCACCCCAGGTGATTTACGTTCATGACAGCGTCGATGTCGAAAAACTGGCCCCAGAAATCGGAAGAAACCTCGAAAAACACCCGAAAGGCCCTCTCGAACCAGATCAGGCAGTTGAGATTCTAAAAGCAAAGGAGGTTGCTAGAATGGGAGAGCTTTTTGGAGATTACAAATGTTATTCTTCAGCAGAACCGTATGAATGGCAAATAATCATCTCCAAAAAATTCGATTTTTCACCTCTAGGGAGGACCCTGTATCTAAGAAAATACCACTCTTTGGAGGATGTCGTCGAGGAAATTCCAAGGGAATATTTGCAAACAGTTGGAATACAATCCCCCAGAAAAAAACAGATTGCAAAAAAATTCGTGCTGGCGGGTGCGTGCAGAATCACAGAACTTGGCAAGATGACAGAAGGTACTCTGGGAGCACCGCACGAGGGCAACTATCCATTGAGGGAGCTGGTAAGATTCTGCAACATAGAGGAATAGTAGTACAAACAAAAGACAATGGACGATGTGAGGGTAGAAAACCTGGTGGGAGAAGACATCATTAGTGTAAAAATAAAAATTTTGCCAACAGGTAAAGTCAAAAGAGTAGCAAAAACTAGAAAAATAAGAAGAATTGGGGATTTAACTCTATCGGCGGGAAGCCTCCTTGCGATAGCTGGGAGTAGTTCACGCAAAATCTAACCTATTTTTGAGCTATGAACACCCCCAAAAATATTATGGCCATTCCTACCACCATAATTCCGGTTATCATCTCATTCAATAAAATCACAGAAAAAAAGATCCCAAAAATGGGTATGCAATACATAAAAAGAGAGGCTTTTGATATGTCTATTTTTCTCAAGGCATCAAGCCAAAACAGGTAGGGCACAACGGTGCACGGCAGCGCAAGCAAAAAAGCATATGCCGTTACCGCGTGAGAGGCAACTGCTCCTCCCTCAAGACAAAGGGAAAGGATAAGCAGCACGGGAAAACCTAGTATCGAGGTCACTCCCATTATGTACGCGGGGGTATACTCGTGCCTCGATACCGCGATCTTTTCTAAGATAGCCAGAGTGGCAAGCGAGATTGCGGAGCCAAATATCAAAAGGTTTCCAAATATTGTTGAATCTCCATTTGAACCATGCAAAACCACCAAGGCCGTCCCAAAAAGTCCAAGTAAAACTCCAAGCCATTTTGCTTTCGTTGCAGGTTCTTTCAGAATAAAATATGCCATAACGACAATTCCTAGAGGGGCTGTTGCCTGAATTATTCCACTTAGAGAAGCGGTGGTGTGGAGCATGCCCACGTTCAGCAGGCACAATGGCAAAACCAAGCCAGTAAGTGATATCCCTATGAACAGCCAGATATTTTCTCTAGTTATCCTTTTTTTAAATGCCAGAAAATATAAAACAAAGAACAGAGCACACCATCCCCCCCTCAATGCCCCCAATGTCATCGGTCCGCTGTATCCCAAAGCAATCCTGTTAATAGGATACGAAACTCCCCACAAGATTGTTGCAATCATGATTTCAAGGTATGCTTTCTCTCTGGCTTTTGCGAGCTTTGGGGCCATAAATGTAAAGAAGGGACTTAGATATAATATCTGTTGTTGCCTTAATGAAAATCTATAAATTTGAGAAGCTAATTACAGGGTGGTGGAAAGTTGTCAGATGCACAAGAAATAGAAACAAGGGGAGCCTCGAAAGAAGACTTTTGTGAGATAAGCACGCTCTACACCAAAGTTTATGAGGGATATTATTCAATACCTGAAACTACCGACGTTAAGCTGTTCAGGCAGGCCGTAGAAAATCACTTCTGGTTAGTTGCTTTGAAAGACGAGAAAATTGTCGCTTCCCTGATACTCGCAGGTGATGATGAAAATGGAATATGCAAATGCTATGGCGCTGTTGTGGAAAAAGAATTTCAATCAAGAAAGATAATGCCAGAGCTTCATGAGCATGCGGAAGAAATAACGGACTACCCTGTTTACTACGCCATTTCAAGAACAAACTCTCTGGCGCCTCAGAGAATTCTCAAGCAGCTTGGATTTGTGGGCGCAGGCATATTTCCCAATGCAATGCGGATAAAAAGTCTGGAAACCCAAGGATTGTTTGTCTCATACAAAAAAGATGCGCTAAAAGCCAGGAAAAAGCCCATTCTGATAACCCCAACAAGCAAGTTGTATAAGCTCGTGAAAAACGCTTTGAATTTGGGGGAGGCTTCTTTTGTGTCCAAACGCATCAAGAAAAATGGCAATTTTCTTGACTTTTGTGTCACCTCCGTATCTGGCATAAAATGGGAATACAAAAATCATAAAGAAGAGAATCTGATGCAGTGCGATTTCTTTCCCTTTTATGAACCCAACATGAAGCTTTATACGGAAGACAGATCTACCGAAGTGTTTATCCATTACAATCCCAAAGCTGGCTACGTATACATTCTTGGAGTTAAAAGCGATAACAGTCTTCTCAGCGTTCTTGAGGGTGTGGCTGATTTCGCTCTTTCTCTTGAGTGTTTTTATATTGAAATGGTAATCCCTGCAGACAATATAGAACTCCAAGCAGCAGCCTACAACGCCGATTTTCTACCTTGTGCGTATTTCCCAGCTTTTAAAAAAGAGGGAGACAAAAGGGTAGATCAAATAGTCTCGTCCAGACTCTTGGTACCTCCGGCTTTCAAAAGGGTGCATCTGGAGGACATGAACAGAGAGTTTGTGAAAGCTTATTGCGACGTATGCACCAAAAAAATGAGGAAGGATATTTATGCAGGGTTATATAGATAAACTAGTTGAAAAAAAGGCTTTCGGAGCCGATGACGAACTATTCAATAATGCGATGTTAGAATGCTTTGAATTCCATGTAAACAACTGTTTGCATTACCGAAAGTTTTGCGAGAAAAGTTTGCCTGTGAAGACCGCTGGCGACATCCCTCCCATTTTGGTAACCGCACTAAAACACTACGCCCTTCTTTCCGTCCCTAAAGAAGAAGTGGTTTTGGCTCTAACTTCTTCGGGCACTGGAGGACAGAAAACAAGGTTGTGTCTCAACAAGAGGAGTCTGGAGAATTTGCAAAAGATGGCTGAAAATGTTCATGCTGGCATGGGTTTGGTAAACAAAAGGCAGGAAGTAAACTATCTTTGCTTTGCATATGATCCAAAATATGCCAGAGATCTTGGAACCACGTGGAGCGATAAGAACAGCACAAGTTTTACCAAAGTTCACGAGATCTTCTATGCACTTCAGTGGAATGGGAAAGACTTCTTTTTTGATAGAGAAGGAACCATCGAATACCTTAAAAGATATGCTGAGGAAGATTTACCCCTACGGATACTGGGATTTCCAGCTTACATATTCAACGCTCTTGAAGAACTCAAAAAGGTTCATGGAAGCTTAAATTTTGGAAAAGAGAGTTATGTGTTGTCTGGGGGAGGATGGAAAGGCAAAAAAGGAGCCATTTCCAAGGAAAGATTCAGGAAAGAACTGTCTGAAACATTGGGCATACCAGAAGAAAACGTGAGGGATTGTTACGGGTTGGCTGAGCACGGAGTTCCATACGTTGAGTGCTCGAAAGGAAACATGCACATTCCCATCTACTCAAAGGTTATTGTGAGGGATCCATTAACTCTAAAGAGATGCAAGGAAGGGGAAATTGGGCTACTGCAATTGATGACTCCCTACAATCTCACAACTCCCCACCTTTCCGTTTTGACTACGGACTACGGAACAGTAAGGAGTGATTGTGACTGCGGGATAGAGACTCCATACATAAAGATAAAAAGCAGGGCTGGACTAAAAAAGCATGTCGGATGTGCGATATCTGCTTTAGATCACCTAAAATCAAACTAGAGCGCGGGCGTTTTGCTTCTCCACTCGCATCTTTATCAATTCAAGGATGCTTTGATCAACTCTTGTCTTCCCCTGATTTTCTTCACTCCCTCTCAAAAATCTTTAGAAAATCAAATGCAACACAAAAAATGAAACCAATATCGCAATCAAAGGCGAGGCTAGCCAGGTTAGCAAGATTCGTATTATCGTTCTTCTGCCTTTCTTTCTCTCCTTTTTAGCCTGTCTTACGGCTATTATTGCTATGGTATATATCTGTGCGCCGGGGGCTGGAATGCCCAAGAAAGTCATAAGGAGCAAAAGAATCGAGGCTGTCAATGAGCTAATTATTGCACTTTTTGTGTCAAGTGTTGTTATGCCTTTTCCTATCTTTTCCATGACTCTGCCTCTAAAGATAAAGGCTCCAATCACCATTGATATGCCTCCGAACATAAGGGCGAAAGGGAGCGATATAAAATTCAGGACAGGCGCAACTGCATTTCCTACGTTATTTGCTCCTAAAACAAAGGAGAAAAAGCAGCCTATAAGGACCAATATCAAGCTTGGAAAAGGAAGCTTGAAGTCGAATCTTCTAACAAGCTTTGCTGTTGCATATGCTATTAAAAAGCAAATTGCAGCAGAAATAATCCAGGAGCCGAAGAGAATCGCAATAGAGTCTGAAAACAAAGCACTGAAGAATATTCCAACTCCTACTATTGAACCAACTGCCACCTCACTTGTCGATATAGGAACCTTTATTAGATTTGCTAGGAGAATACAGAGGAAGGTTGAAAGCAAAATTGCTACACTAATCTGGAGGTCAATCGGTTTGAAGATTATGCCGCTGTTAAGGTTTTCAATGACACTCCCACTTGCGGTGACTGCACCAAAAAAAAGAAAAATGGAAGAAAGCACCAGCGCCTTTCTTTTTGTTATCGAGTTGCTTCCAAAGGCAGCGGCCATTGAGAAGGTTAGATTTCCACCTATGGTGAGAGCAACCGCGACCGATAGGAAAAAAGAGATCAGTGACCAAAGATCAACCATTTTACTTCCATGCCCTCGCTACCGTGGCCTGCAAGGTTTATATTTATGCAGGACACGCTCAGGGAAATATGCCCACACTATCATTTCATCATACCCAACTCCATAGTCTCTGCTGAAGAAGTCTATTTTTCCTGTTATAAAAGCCGAATCTTGATATCCTTTTATTTCCACATAGGTAATGTATTCATGGTCTTCTTTAAGCAAAAAATTTATGGTAGCATTGAATGGCATGTCTATATTTTCTTTGGTGGCATCTCTGTAAAAAAGCTGCTTTGACCAGCACTCGTTGGTCGTCGAATCTTTAACGATCGCGACAATCTCAACACTTCCATCGGCTAGAGCGTTATCTATGCTGCCTTTTATTCTTCCCATTATCCCCATTGTTGCGTTTGATGATTCCCCAGTTATCGGGGAAGTAAAATTCACTCCTACCCTGGCTCTTGCACTCAAAGAACCTGTAGAAGAGGGGTGCAGACCAATCCCTGCTTTTCTCATTTCGGTTGAGTAATTAGCCTCGAAAAGATGTGCTCTGGGTCCTGCGGAATCAGTTGCACTTTTGTTACTTTCTCCTATGTTTGCATAGTTTATTCTCATTATTTCTTTTTTTATTTGAGTTGTTTCGGAGAGGGCTTTTTCCTGGGTCAAAAAGAATTCGCCTTTTTGCAGATCTATTTTCTGGCCTAGGAGTGGAGCAAAGATCAAAAGAGTGATCAACAATGCAAAAATCCTTTTCATGGTGATATTTATTGCTAGTGTGTATTTAAATATATACTCATTCTCTCGTTAAGGTCTACTAATTCTCTTTAGAAAAGAAACAAAGAAAAATCTGGAAGGATGTGCGGCTCCCTACACCCTGCTTCTTGCTTTAAAAATAGCATTATTTTTCCAAACAAAGGATGTTTGTTCGGAAGATTAAAGCTTTGTTTTCGATACGGGATTTTTAGAAGAAGAACCGGCATAAGCTTAAATATATTGCTAGAGTAATGGATGTAAAAACGGAGAAAACATGGAGATTGAGGAGTTGAAAAGAAAGCTCAGCGGAGAGGAGCCGCAGAAGATAATTGAGTACGCACTGAACAATTATAAAAAAATAGCTATATCTTTTAGTGGTGCTGAGGATGTTGCGCTTATAGACATGGCAACTAAAATAAAGGGTGACGTTAATATTTTTACATTGGATACGGGAAGACTGCATCCCGAAACTTATGAGTTCTTGGATCGAGTAAGAGATCACTATAACATCAATCTTAAAACATATTTCCCAGATGCTCATGCTGTTGAGCAAATGGTAAACAAAAAGGGCTTATTTTCCTTTTATCAGGACGGCCATGAGGAGTGTTGTGGAATAAGAAAAGTCGAACCTTTGGAAAGAGCCCTTTCAAGCTTGGATGCATGGGTCACTGGACAAAGAAGAGACTCGAATCCCGCATCAAGGGCGAGTCTTCCGGTTGTCCAGAAATCAGGCAGATTAATAAAGTTTAATCCTGTCGCCAATTGGAGTTTGAAGAGGGTGTGGGAGTATATAAGAGAGAACAGAGTCCCCTACAACGAGCTTCACAAAAGAGGTTTTGTTAGTGTAGGATGTGCACCGTGCACGAGACCTATTTTGCCAGGACAGCACGAAAGAGAGGGACGCTGGTGGTGGGAAACCGGCGAAAGGAAAGAGTGTGGAATACATCTAACCCTCGCAGACAGTCTATCTACAACGCGGAAGCGGAAGTAAAGTGAGCGACAACCCTTTTTTATATACCTCTCATGCAAACTCAAACCTACTTTTCTCGTCGCTATATGGGGTTGAGGCGATAAAATTCAAAATCGAGATTGGCATCGAAACAATTTAAATATCTTTCAAAACAAAAGAAAATCACTCAATCTGAAAATCCAAACATGCATTCAATCTCATAGTATTATATAAAACATATACGATGTTTTTTTAAGCAACAAATATCACATTCATGAAGGAGTGAAATATGAGACCTTTATTAATCAAGCCTCACGGTGGAAGGCTTGAAGAAAGAATTGTTGGAAAAGAGTCCAGAGACAGATGGATGGAAGATGCCAAGAAAATGCGCAAGATATTCTTGGATATACGAGAAATGGATGATCTAGAACTCATAGGGACGGGTGCATTGAGTCCATTAAGGGGTTATATGACTCAGGATGAATATTTGAGTGTGATTAACCGGATGAGGTTGGTCAACGGTCTACCGTGGACAATACCCATAACCCTGCATGCTTTCAAACAAGAACTATCAGATATAAGAGTTGGAGATGATGCCGCTCTTTTAGATTCTGAAAGCAGACTTTTGGGAGTTTTACACCTGCAAGAAATGTACAAGTGGGACAAAGAAAAAGAAGCAACAAAGGTTTATCTAACAAACGACAAAAGACATCCAAGCGTAAGCTACCTCCACAGAGTCGGTGAATACTTGCTTGGTGGTGAAGTTGAGGTTATAAATTTGCCGGTTCATAAAAGATTTTTGAAATACCGTTTGCCCCCTTCTGATACGAGAAAGATATTTGCCGAAAGAGGTTGGAAAAGAATAGTAGGCTTTCAGACAAGAAATCCTATTCATAGAGGGCATGAATACGTTCAAAAGTGTGCGCTCGAGATATGCGATGGCCTGCTTCTTCATCCACTTGTGGGTGAAACCGCCAAGGAGGACATCCCTCCTGATATAAGAATTAAAACATATGAGGTGGCAATAGAACATTATTATCCAAAAGATAGGGTTTTGCTGGCTGTTTTTCCTGCAGCTATGAGATATGCAGGTCCAAGAGAGGCGATACTCCACGCTATAATGAGGAAAAACTATGGTTGTACTCATTTTATAGTGGGCCGAGATCATGCGGGTACAGGGAACTACTACGGTCCATTTGACGCTCAACACATCTTCGATGAGTTTGATGAGAGAGAACTTGAAATAACCCCTCTATTCTTTGACAACGCATTCTACTGTAAAAAGTGTGGGGGAATGGCAACCGCCAAGATATGCCCTCATTCCCAAGAGGATCACATATCTCTAAGCGGTACGAAGATTAGAAAAATGCTTAAGGAGGGGAAAGAGCTCCCTCCAGAATTTGTTAGGCCGGAAGTGGGCAAAATATTGATGGAGAGATACAATCCATTGTAGCGCGTTGGCAGCTCTCTCGCATCTACAAATTCTAATTTTGTTGAAGCCGTTTGGACTAACTCATTTTAAAAAACATGGCATGAAGCCAACAAAATTATAAATAATGGAGAAATATCTCTTTTTAGGCTCATGACAACGAAAGTAATATCCTTCGATATGGATGGCACCCTCAGTAAAATGGCCTTCACCACTTCGGTATGGAATGAGGGCCTTCCTAAACGGTACGCAAAAACTCATTCAGTAGATCTAGAGAAGGCCAAAAAAGTAGTCAGTAGGGAATATGACAGGATAGGAGATCAGGATCTAAGATGGTATGATCTGGGGTACTGGTTTAATCGCTTTTCTTTGAAAGGAGCTCCATTGACTTTACTGGAAGAATATGAGCACGAGGTAGAGTTTTATCCCGAGGTCGAGGAAGTTCTAAATAATTTGCAAAAGAAATACAAGCTGGTCATTTCTTCAAATGCTGCTGACATATTCATTTCAAAGCAGTTGAAAAAGCTAGGCAAGAAGTTTTTTTCTTTAGTCTTTTCTTCCATTTCCGATTTCAATTTGCTAAAGAAAGATCCTTCCTTTTACCTAAAAGTGTGCCACCAACTTAGGATTCACCCTTCAGAACTCATTCATGTAGGAGACAATTGTACATCTGACTATTTATCCCCTAAAAAAGTTGGTATTTCCGCGTATTATCTAGACAGGAATGCAACGAAGTCCCACGATCATGTGGTCACTAATTTAAAAGAATTATTATACAGAGTAACCAACGAAGAAGTCTAAATTTATAAACCTCTAACGGAATCAATTTTTCGATTTCTTATCACAAAATCTCCCTAATGGAACTAGGGTATATCTTTATTGCTCATTCTTTCGGCAATCTTTTTAACACTTCTTCTGCCGCTCTTTTACCTGAACTTATCATGCCACCAAAGATGGGTCCCATTCTTGGCCCTCCAAAGACGGCACTGACAGCCATACCAGCTACCCATAAATTGGGATAAACTTCTTTTACGTTATTCACAACAAATTTTTCGGCATTTTCCACATCCATCGCTCTCTCCCCTTCTATACCCCCTGATTTTGTGGCTAATTTGTGCCTTCTCTTCAGAATCATCTTACAAACCTCACAAGGATGCCCCGTCGCATCGATCACTGTCTTTGTTTTTATCCCTAAGGGGTCCACGTGGAGTTTTGCTGCACTAACCGCTGACCAGTTGATTACAACTCCCGAAACCCTGTCATTCTTGATTATTAGATCCTCGACCTCTATTCCGTTTAAAAACTTCACACCACTGTCTATTGCCTTTGATCCTAACTTCGTTGCAAATTCAACTGCATTTAAGGTGCAGTAACCATCACCCGCAGCTCTTCCCTCAATGTCGAAGTCTCTCAATATAGGGTGCACATCATCCTGAACCACTATAACCGGAAACAGCATGCCCCCGCCCCAAATTCCTCCACCAATAGATAGATCCCTCTCGAATATCCCAACCTTCTTTCCTGCCTGTGCGATGTATTTCGCTGCGACCATGCCAGATGGACCTGCACCGATTACGGCAACATCCAAATCGAGTGGAAAATCCTGCCAAAATCTCTGCATTATCCTCTTGGTAGTTTCTACCTCAATCTCTTTCATTCTTTCACCCTTTCTCTTTATTCGTATTCTTCAAAGGTGGAACCACATAAAACCTTTTCTGAAATCTTTACTTTTTCAGAAAATGGCCTGTCATTTTCAGAATGTAGAACCTTCTGCACCTTGTGCAGGTCTACCCCTATTGAAAACTTCAGGTAGCCTTTGAAGGGACTTATTTTATGAATCTAACACCTCCAAGTTTTTCCTTTTAGTGAGGTCTTTTGGGGAAGAACGCGAGCCTCAAATCTTAAAAACCAAACCAAGCAAACACGCCAACGATTTTTTTTTGGAGAGGTTTGACAGGGCTTCCAAGCCCATTAAGAAAGAGTTGTCCACGATGCTTGTAACAAAATATTTATTTGTGGTATTGCTATTGGGATTGGGTGAAAGTGGTGGAATTGAAGGCAATGGCGGTGAGAAGAGCTATCATTAGCGTTTTTGATAAGAGGGGGGTAGGAAGGTTTGCAAAAGAACTCCAGGAACTCGGTGTCGAGATTCTCTCTACTGGGGGGACTGCAAAAGTGCTGAAAAAGGGCGGCATTCAAGTAAAGGAGATTCCTTCCCTGACAGGATTTTCAGAGATGCTTGACGGAAGGGTAAAAACTCTGCATCCAGTTCTGTATGCGGGCATACTTGCAAGGAGAGACAACAAAAAAGATCTAGAAGGCCTGGCTCGTTACAACATCAAAACCATTGACATGGTCGTATGCAATCTTTACCCCTTTGAAAGTGTCACAAGCCAAAAAGTTTCATTGGAAAGAGCCCTGGAGAACATCGACATAGGCGGTCCAACTCTTTTGAGAGCAAGTGCCAAAAATTTTAAAGATGTAGTAGTGGTAGTCGATCCAGGACAGTACAAGGAGATCATTAAGGAATTAAGTGAGAAAGGGGACCTAGGTGAGCAAAAGAGGAAGGAGCTCGCTCTGAAGGCATTTGCTCACACAGCTAGGTATGATGGAGTGATCGCCCATTATCTTAGAAGGAGTTTTAATGGTGATAGTTTTCCAAGAGACCTGGTTCTCCCCCTCGAGCTGGTCAAGAAGACAAGGTATGGGGAGAATCCTCATCAGCGAGGGGCGTTCTACAAGGTTTTACCAGCTGAAAGAGATTTTTCCCTGGCAAATGCCAGGCAGCTTCATGGGAAAATGCTTTCATACAACAATCTGTTGGATGTGAGCTGTGCGGTCGAGTGCATAAATGAGTTTGAGATGCCAACAACCGTTGTTGTCAAGCACGATACTCCATGCGGCATAGCCTCTGCGCACTCTTTGGAGGAGGCGTGGAAACACGCTTGGAAAACAGACACCGCCTCTGTTTTTGGTGGCATTGTGGCATTTAACCGGGAAGTCACTGAGGAGGCAGCCAGGGAGCTCTCAAGGCTATTCATAGAGGTCATAATCGCGCCAGGATTCAGCGGTGCTGCACTAGAATTGCTCGAAAGAAAAAAGAATATCCGTCTGCTAGAGTTTCCAGACCTTTTTCCCAAAAGTATTGCTGAAAACAGAGAAGGGAGTCTTGCCTATAGAAGCATTTTGGGCGGTCTGCTCGTCCAAGATAGAGATACAAAAAAGATAGATCCTTCCGAGTGGAAAACCGTTACAAAAAAGAAGCCCACTAAAAGAGATTTAGATGCCATGGTCTTTGCTGTAAAGTGTGTAAGACATTTAAAATCAAACGCGGTGGTCTTTGTTAAAGGAACAAGAACCGTCGCCATAGGAGAGGGACAGACTTCAAGAGTCGGCGCCTCTCTAACTGCCATTCTGAAGGGAAAAAAGAAAATCAAAGGCTCTGTCATGGCAAGCGATGGATTCTTTCCGTTCAGAGATGCTGTTGAGGTTGCCGCAGAGGCGGGAGTGAGAGTGCTTGTCCAGCCTGGCGGATCCATAAGGGACAAGAAAGTAATAGGTGCTGCAAACGAGTATAAGATCAAAATGGTGTTCACAGGCCAGAGGTATTTCAGACACTGATTGCTGGGCTCCTTGCTTTTTACTTTTCCCCTTTCAAGAATTTCTTAGTTATTTTTATAGCGCAAAGCCCTCCGCACATTGTGCAGGTTTCTTCATCGGCCGGAACCCTATCCTTCCTGAACTGTCTGGCAAACTCCGGATCGATCGCCCTCGATAACTGTTTCTCCCAGTCCAAGCTGCTTCTCGCCAGAGACATTTCTCTATCAACCGAAAGGTCTTTCCCTCTAGCGATGTCAGCAGAATGAGCGGCAATCTTGCTCGCTATAACGCCCTGCCTAACATCCTCTTTTGTTGGCAGACCAAGATGCTCCGAAGGGGTCACGTAACAGAGGAAATCGGCGCCCAACCAACCAGCCAGAGCCCCCCCTATCGCTCCGGTGATATGATCGTAACCGGGTGCGATGTCCGTGACCAGGGGGCCCAGCACATAAAACGGAGCCCCATTACACAAACTCTTCTCCATCCTGACGTTTGCCTCTATCTGGTTCAGGGGCAGGTGTCCGGGTCCTTCGACCATTGACTGCACCCCATTTTTTCTGGCTCTTCTAACCAACTCCCCCAAGATGATTGTTTCTTGAATCTGAGGCTTGTCGGAACCATCCGCTATCGCTCCGGGTCTCAGTCCATCTCCAAGGCTAAGCGTAAAATCATACTCCTTTGCAAGTTCGAGCAAATAATCATACTCAGCGTACAGCGGATTTTCTTTATCGTTGTGAAGAATCCATGCAACCAAGAAAGAGCCTCCCCTGCTGACGACGCCGCCTATACGATGCGCGCCCTTCAATTTTTCAAGACTCTCTTTTGTCACTCCACAGTGAACGGTCACAAAGTCAACCCCCTCTTTTGCATGCTCTCTTATTGAATTGAAAAGATCATCAGTACTCATGTCGACTATCGATCCATGACGGTCAATCGCTTCTATTGCAGCCTGATAAATAGGGACTGTTCCGAGGGGGAGATCTGTCTCTTCTAATATTTTCCTTCTTATGGCGTTTATATCTCCTCCAGTGCTCAGATCCATCACAGTGTCGGCACCATACTTTTTTGCCGTTCTTGCTTTTTCCAATTCTTCATCTAAGTTAGATATGTCCGCGGAAGAACCTATGTTGGCATTTATCTTTATGCGCAAACCCTCTCCAATTCCAACAGGTTTTGGAGAATGGATGGGATTAAAGGGAATAACAACTCTACCTGTTGCGACCAAGCTTCTCAGCTTATCTATAGGTAGCTCCTCCCGCGTGGCAATCTCTTTCATTTCTGCAGTTATGTTTCCTCTAGTCGCTTCGTTTAATTGGGTCATGCCTTCTTAAACAACCTCATAAATTATAAATCTTTGCCAGTGCTCCCTGCCGATTGCTTTTTGAAGAACTTTAGCCATTGATAAAATCTCGTTTTGCCTTTTTTCAGCAAAAAGAGAAAAACAGGCGGTGAGCCCTCAAAAAATCCAGCTAAAAATTTTCGCACAGAAGACAAGGAATCAACACAAGAAACTCGAGACCGAGACAAAAAACTTCAGCTTTTTATAAGGGCGTTAGCATTAAGGTTTATGGATTACCTGACCCTAACCTTAGGTTGCTCAATCGGTTTAGCTGCCGGCGTGTTAGCGGGATTGTTCGGAATTGGAGGTGCTCTCCTCACCACCCCCGCAATGAGGTGTTTGCTGGGAGTTCCCGGCTTGATCGCTTTAGGGACGCCTCTGCCCATAGTAATCCCCACCGCACTTTCCGGTGGGCTGGTCTATTATGGAAGGAAGAGTCTGAGGTTGAGAATAGCTCTGATATGCGGAGCTTCCGGATCCTTAAGTGCTTTGCTTGGTGCTTGGATTACCGATCCGCTGGGAGGAGAAGCAATGATGTATATAACAAGCGGTTTTATTTTTTTGATCGCCCTCAGATTTGCTTTTGGAAAAGAAAGGAAAGTAAAATCTGCAGGGGAGAAAGTCCAAGCCCTTCCTCAGCTCATCTTGATTGGGCTTGTAGGGGGTTTTTTATCTGGTTTTTTGGGGGTAGGGGGTGGAGTGATCTTAGTTCCTCTCTTTGTAATTTTACTGGGGTTGGAGATGCACGAAGCAATCGGAACTTCCCTAGCGGCAATTTCCATATACGCGATCCCGGGTTCGATAGAGCATTACCTGCTTGGCCACATAGACCTTGGGTTGCTCATTCCGATAGCTGCAGGATGCATAGTGGGCGCTCAGCTGGGAGCCAGGTTCGCAATGCTCACCAAAGAAAGAAAATTAAAAATTGGATTTGCAGTCTTTCTAGTGGCAGTCGCTCTTTACTTGGGCATATACGAATATCTGGCGTAGACTATAGTCAAGAACCCAACAAATTAAACATATCAAATGCTATCAACAGGTAGTAGAATGCCAAACAAAAGTTAAAAAAGATATGTTTTTCACTATAAAAGCGCAAAGGATGTTTGCTTTTTGCGCAGTTTTGTAAATCCACATCGCCAACCAAAGAAATTTTTGTTGATAAATTTAAATTGTTTTCTTTCCTTAAGTAGTGGGTAAATTGAGAAACAAAAAAACAAATTTTGCTTTTACT
>DUKC01000213.1 GCA_013329495.1 Thermoplasmata archaeon | reverse complement strand
ATTGCTCATCCACAAGGATCATTCTCCGGATACAGTTTTATCTTCGACTGCCCACCTTTGCATGGGTTCTGGTTGCTCAATCTTGTCTTATAAAACCAATTTCTTCGAGTGCTTTGAAAAAGAAACAGTAAAATACGAAACTCTGAAAGATCTGCCCGAAAGGTTGAAGGATATTTTCGAAGGAAAGATAGATTCTAACCTAAGAGCAGCAGAAAGGTATGCAAAGAAAAACTCGAGCGTCGAAGTAGCCAAGAAATTTTTAGAGCTCTTCAAAGAATAAAGGTTTTTCCCTATAAACTTTTAAAAACCCATTGCTATTACTACTATATACAAGTCAAAAATCAAAAAGGTGAAATAGATGAAATTGAAGAAATTTGAAGGAAATCCCATATTAAGTCCTATTGAGGAACATGATTGGGAAGCCAAAATGGTGTTTAATCCTGCTGTCTACTATAACGACGGAGTTCATATAGTCTACAGAGCAATGGACAGAGAGGGAATATCAAGATTTGGATACGCATTCTCAAAAGGGGGGTATAACATAGATGAAAGACTTGACCGCCCGATATTCGTGCCTGAGGATAATTTTGAATGCCATGGTGTTGAAGACCCGCGAATAACAAAAATCGGTGACACACTTTACATGGTATACGCGGGCTTTGACGGAGTGAGGGCCCATGTTGCCCTAGCAACAATCCAAGAAGAAGATTTTCTTAACAGAAATTGGAAATGGGAAAGACACGGAGACATATTCCCAAAGAAATTGCCGTTCCGAGGAAAAGATGACAAAGACGCTTTTATCTTTCCTGAGAAAGTCCTCGACAATTGGTTGCTAGTCCACAGAGTTCCGCCAGACATCTGGTTCTCTTATTCCCAAGATCTCAACAGGTGGATTGATCATGCGGTGGTTGTCTTACCAAGGCCGGGATTATGGGACAACATGAAGATAGGAGGGGGCGGACCTCCCTTCAAGACAGAAGTGGGATGGATCTTTATCTATCATGGTGTGACCCATACGCCGGGAAAAGCTTTCGGAAAGTACCAACTGGGGGTAATCATCACGGATCTTAAAAATCCAGAAGAAGTGCTGTATAGAAGCGATGAACCAATCCTTGAACCAACAGAAGAGTACGAGCTTGCTAGGGATGCAAGCGGGCCAGACGTGGTCTTCACATGTGGACAAATTGTTCATGATGAAAAGGTATTGGTCTACTATGGAGGAGGAGACACGTCTATCGGTGTAGCAGATGCAGAAATTTCCGACTTCATCCCAAAAAGGATGCGAAAATGAGGATAGGATTGATGGGAGGTTGGAACACGGATTCTGGGGCCTCTCTGCATGCTGAACTGATCGGAAAAGAGTGGGTAAAGGATAAACATGGACTAGACGTTTTCACTTTCTATGACTATGCCTTTCATGGCACAAACATCACTGGCAAAGATGAGTCTTACGTGACACGTTGTTTCACCGTATCCAGCTACAATCCTCAAAAGTTAGATCCTTTGCCTTTTCTAACCAATTCCTGCGAGGCGTTTGCGGTAGAAGATCTTGGAATGCTCCCAAAAAATGAGTTGGCCAAAATTTTTCCCAGGCTCAAGAAAAAAGCAGTCGCAGTAAACATCATTCATGATGCTGCCCTTTCAAAAGATCCTTCTTTTTATCAGTTTGACTGGGATGCCCTGACGTGCTTTGATGAGAGATACAAAAAATTTCTTGTTGAGCTCTATGATCCAGAAAAAGTGCACATAATTCCATATCCGTGCCAGCCCTTGAAAAAGGGGGATAAAGAGGAAAAAAGAAAAATGTTAGGCTTGCCTCTGAACAAAAAAATAATTTTTTGTTTCGGTCCAGCTTCAACTCTTGTAACTGAACTTGTCTCATCTATGGCAGAGTTAAAGAAGGACTATCCTTTGTTGCTTTTAGTAACGACTAAAGATAAGAAAGGTATCGAGGTGTTTGGCAAGATAAAGAAGTCAGGGATAATGGACATTGAACTGCGAGAAGAGGTTCCAGACATAAACAAACTGTATGATTATCTCCATGCATCCGACCTGTTGCTTTTTAACAAAAAATCGCTTGCTCCAGATTGGGTGGTAGTTTCGTCGACGGTCTTCCAGTGCCTTGGTTCTGGATGCCCCATTGTGGCTAGAGATTCGACTTATGCAGATTGTTTAAATAAAGAAATAATGAAGTTTTCTGACACAGAAGAGATGAAAGATAGCATCCGATCTGTCTTGGATGAGACAAAAAAATTCAAAGAAACTCTTGATGCTGCTGAGAGGTACGTGAAGAAAAATTCTGCTCGAGAGGTCAGCAGAGCCTACATAAAACTGTTTGAGTCTTTGAAGTGACCTAATAGGCATTTTTTCTATCAAAATATTTAAAATATAGACAAGGGTTTGTCTTTTAATGAATAGAAGGAGTTCGTTGATACTGGGAACATTGGTATTGGTTCTTTTATTATCCAATGCTCTGGCTTGTGGATGCGTAGAAAGAAAAAGCGAATGGAAAACCTATGAGAATAAGGAATGGAAATTTAAATTTAAATATCCTGCAGATTGGAAAATGATGGAATTAAGAGGTATACTTGGTGTGCCTGAAGGAGTGTTCTGTGTGAGGATTGGCAGTAATTATGATCCTATAATCGGAGGTTTTGTTAGCGTAGACAAACACCTTTTCTCATCTTGCGAGGAAGGAATCAAAGATTATCTTTCTAGACATTCTTATAAAGTCCAAGAGTGGGAAAACATCACTCTAGGAGGGGAACCTGCAATCAAAGTAGCATATGCCACAAGCGATACCCAAAAGGTGATGGATATCTGCGCCGTGCATAAAAATAAAAAATATGAAATCCATTTGGTGTCAGATAAACTCGATCAAAGAGCTGGCCAAATAAACCAAATAGTAGAATCATTTGAATTTATATGAAAAATGAAAAGCAAAATTCCAAAAGATCATCCGAGGCACGACTCCTTGGTCAGAAGAGAGAGATTGGCTGAATTAGGAAAGAAGGGACTGGTTCACGAGACGGGCCTAATTGCTCACGGGAGAGGAGAAGCGTTTGACTACCTGTTGGGAGAAAAGACCATTCCTGCTTCCGATCATGCCGAAAAGGTTGCAGCCTGTTATCTACTACTCGCGAAAAATCCAGTAATATCTCTAAACGGTAATGTGGTGGCTCTTGCCCCGAAGGAGTGCATTGAGTTGGCTGAACTTCTGCCTGCAAAGTTGGAGGTAAATGTATTCCACAGAACTCAAAAGAGGGTGGAGGCTCTAGTAGAAGAGATGAAAAAAGCAGGTGCAAAGGAAGTTTTAGGAGCTAAAGCAGATGCAAAACTTTCGTACATCTCTTCAGAACGGGCGAAATGTTCAAAAGAAGGGATCTACAGCTCAGATGTTGTGCTTGTTCCGCTTGAAGATGGGGATAGGACTGAAGCTCTAGTAAAAATGGGGAAAAGGGTGAGTGTGATTGACCTAAATCCCCTTTCAAGAACGGCAAGAACAGCCACTGTGACAGTTGTGGATGAGCTGACTCGTGCCTTACCCAATATAAAGAGGTGGGTCGAGAAGTTGAAGGGGGATGATAGGGAAGATCTTAAAGGAATGGTCAGCGGCTGGGACAACAAGAGATACTTGAAGGAAGTGCGCAAATACATTTTAACACGCAATTTCGAATAAGCTCAAGTTCAAATACAAATTTTGATACTTTTGATAAACAAGTTAGATTTTAATAAT
>DUKC01000177.1 GCA_013329495.1 Thermoplasmata archaeon | reverse complement strand
TGATCCTTGTCTGAGAGGAAAGAAATGGATAGCCTTCGGGGGAATAACACCGGGCAAAGTCAAACTCTTCTTCAGATTCACACCATCCTTGTGCAATAGCATACTCTACCAAATCGCCGCTCGCCAAGTCCCAATCAGTTGTTATTTGGAATTGGTTTGCTATCACTTTGAAATCTCTGACCTTGACAGCGACCCAGTGCCTGCCAGCTGCCTCAACTATCCAGGCTTCGGTTGAATTTGCAAGAGTGTAGATCTCACCCGTATCTGAGTGACCCCACCAGGTGATGAGTCTTCCGATGAGTTCGACTCCCTCTCTGGGATTTTTTGTCGTCTCCAAAACGAGTCTGGCTACATCATTGTCATGCAAGCCTTTCTTTCCCTCCAATGTCTCTTTGGTTGGTGCATCATTGCTCGCAATTGCTAATCCCCATTCGTTTATACCCATCCCAGCCCCCCATTTCTTTGTGTAGGATTTCGCTCCCACCCACGCCCACGATGTTGGTGCCTGGGGAATATTGATGTATTGGAGCTTGACCCTTGAACCAGGAGGATGACGGGTCCTGGGAGAATAATAAAGCCACTGCAGCTCGAATTCCGAAAGGTCTCTGTTTTTTGCAAGCAAAACTGACCCATCCGAAGTGGCATTTTCGAGGGCAACGATTGTTGTGCACTCCTGGGCGTTAAGTCCTTCTGTTGAGGAAGAAAGAGGGATAGCAGTTATCAAGGCTGCCAGCATGACCCCCAGCAAAAGAGATTTGATAATTTGCATTGATCCAATAATAGCTCGAAGATTTAAAAGACTTTTCTTGCTTCAAAGCTAAGTTTTAACACCTGGGATCCTTTTTCATAATCTTTATATATTGTAATATATTGAATTATGGGTGAGAGAGACGAGAGATGTCATTATCATAGGTGCGGGGCCGGCAGGCCTGTTCGCCGCGAATGAGTTGGCTAAAAAGGACCTGGATGTCTTGGTTATAGATCAGGGCAAGGCAATAGAAAAGAGAATTTGCCCTCTGGAGAAAAAAAGCAGATGCCTCAAATGTCAACCCTGCAACCTGATGGCCGGAGTGGGAGGAGCAGGAACCTTTTCTGATGGAACCCTAAACTTGAGACCTGACATAGGAGGAGATTTATCGGTTTTAACCCGTGACTCCAACAAAGCATGGGAATTGGTGAACAGGGTGGATGAAATTTTTCTAAAGCACGGCGTCGCCAAAAGAATGCTGAAGCCTTCTAGCAGAGAGATAGACCAGCTGAAGAGAAAGGCTGCCTCATTTGGAGCCAGATTCGTGGACATTCCCCAGAGGCACATAGGTTCAGACCGAACAAAGAAAGTCATTGAAAACTTCGTGGAGGATCTGAAAGAAGGAGGGATAGAGTTCTTGCTCGACACGGAGGTAGAGGATCTGATGTGCACTGGCAATCAGTGCAAGGGAGTAGTTACTCCCAAGGGCGAATTGGAAGCGGGGAGGATCATCATGGCCCCGGGGAGGATAGGAACCGATTGGGTGGAAAAGATTATAGCTGCGCATAATTTAGAAGCAGAGTACGGTCCAATTGATGTGGGGATTAGGGTTGAAGTCCCGGCCATAGTCATGGATCCGATCACAGGGATTAACAGAGACCCGAAATTTTATATTCACACGAAGCACTACGACGACTTCGTCAGAACCTTCTGTACAAATGAGCGCGGTTTCGTGGTGAAAGAGGAATATTCTGGATTCATTTGCACGAACGGACACTCAATGAAGCAGAAGAGGTCTAGCAACACAAACTTTGCGTTTCTGGTCAGGGTGGCGCTCACCCAACCCGTTGAAAACACCACGAGATATGGCAGATCAATAGCGAAGCTCGCGACAACCATTGGGGGAGGCAAACCGATCCTTCAAAGAATGGGAGACCTCAGGAGGGGGGTGAGATCAAACACCCACAGAATCGAGAAGAACATTGTTGAGCCCACTCTCAGGGAATACACGCCAGGGGACATATCCATGGCAATGCCTCACAGAATAGTAATGAATCTGGTCGAGGGACTGGAGACTCTAAACAAAATAATGCCGGGAGTTGCCTCAGATTCAACCTTGCTGTATGCTCCTGAAATAAAGTTCTATTCTAGAGAGATTAAGGTCAACGGGGAGTTGGAGACTTCGATCAAAAACCTGTACGCCGCAGGAGATGGTGCTGGATTGTCCAGAGACATTGTGAATGCTGCGTCAACAGGAATATTGGCGGGAGAAGGAGTTTTACGGAGCCTTAAGAATGGAGACTAGCGATTTGGATTCGCTGCTGGACAAGTACAAAATAAGAGCTGATTTGACCCACAGGGTTGGCTTGGAGGATTGCTCTGGGGTCAGGGCGTTCAAGGTCGAAGGCAAGGAGATAGGAAGTGATTTATTGGAGCTTTACATCCTTGACATCCCTGAGGGTAGACAGATAGCCTGCTACCCGCACCTAGTTGGGGACAAATTTGATAGGCTAAACAGGGCTTGCGCATCAAAAGCATCAAGAGCGATCAAGGAAATAACGAAATTCAACAGAAAAGGAAAGTTTGCTCTTCATTTGCACATCTTGAGAGCTGCTCCGGGTTACAGGTTGTGGGAAGCATTCGGAGGCTTGGGAATTGAGGTTCCTCAGCTATGGATTAGACCCAGATACAAGCGGATTTCATACAGAGATCATCTGATCGAAGACAAACACCTGGAAATCGTCTACAGAGACTTTGAATCTTTACCAAAGAACGAGGATCTGATGTTGATTGTTCCCGACACCATAGCCAGCGGACGCTCTATGGTGCTATCGATTGAGGAGCTGCTGAGGGCGAGCTTAGAGGTCAGATCGAGGGTTAGAGAGCTGATGCTCTATGGTTTTGTGTCTTTGGAGGGGGTAGAATTTCTTCAGGAGCGGGCGAAAAAATGGGGGATTAAGCTGACTGCCTTTGCCCTTGAGTCGATCACTCCTCTGGCTTTTAACAGGTATGACATGCCACTGTATGGCGCCGACGAGAGTTATTGGGAAAAAACTGGGAAAGTTAAGCTGTTGGGAGGGATAACAGACAGGTCTGTGCTCAAGGCTTTTTTGCCCAAGTACGTTCCAGGTTGCGATCAACCGGGTGACTTCTCGGCCAGGCAGAAAAGGCTGTTCAATGGAAGGGAGTATGAACTAGGGGGCATTGCGCAGCATTTGAAAAACAGCATAAAACTAATCGAAGATCTCGAGCGCATTCCAAATTGTCTCGAATCGTGGCAGACTGAGATTGCTGAAAGAGAGCTAATCCGGTTGAGAGAGGTTCTCTCGCTCTATCAGAAAAATCTTGAGGAGAAGGAAAAAAATTAGATGGAAACAAAGAAGAGGAGAATCGGCGGGTGATTGAAAAAAATGAAAAGCAAAAGACTGATACCGGTGTTTGTGATTGCAGCCATGCTTTTGCTCTCTCAGTTTATGGCTCTCTTTATGGCCAGATCATTCAGCGAGGTGGAGGTTGTGGCCTTCGAAGAGCCTTCGGATCCCATGAATCTGATAACTATACTGGTCTCAATTGCTCTCATCACCCTGTTGTTTCTCTTTATTTCAACTCGAAAGAACAGGTCGTTCCACAAGCTTCTCCAGGGGATCATATTCTTTGCCCTGTGGATGCTGTTGTACTACGGACTGTTTGCGATCTTTAGCTTCTTTCTCTCTCCGGAGCTAACAGGACCTCTGTCAATCATCGTGTCAGTGATGGCCATTGTAGCCTTGTGGATACATCCGGAGTGGTACCTCATAGATGCGTGTGGGTTGATTGCAGCAAGCTCTGCGGTCGCTCTGTTCGGCATTTCCCTCAGCATTCCTTTTATCGTTGTGTTGTTGGTGGTGCTTGCGGTGTACGATGCGATTAGCGTGTACAAAACAAAGCATATGATAATGCTTGCAAAGCACACCGTCGACTTAAATCTGCCACTGATGCTGGTGGCTCCCAGCAACCTGAAATATTCTTTCCGATCGAGCAAATTTCCAACTTCTCCGCAAGAAAAAAAGGAGGGACAAAACGCAATGTTTGCAGGTCTTGGCGACGTTGTCATTCCCTCCATGCTTCCCGTTGGCATATATTATGGAGTTGAGAGTTTGCCCCTCACGCTTGCGGTGATTATTGGGATATTAGTAGGATTTGGGGTATTGGGATCTCAGGCTTTGAAAGGAAAGGCTCAGGCAGGCCTGCCTTTCCTGAACGGGGGGGCTATCCTAGCCTATCTGATAGGCAGCTATTGCTTGTTTGGCGGGCTTGCAGGATTTTCTTTGTAACCTATTGGGTCAGGCAAAAGCGAAAGGCTTATTAGTTCATTGAGGAATACTTTTGGGGGACGAAAATGGTAAGAAAGAAAGTAATAATAATGGGGGCGGCAGGAAGGGATTTTCATAATTTTAACACTTATTTTAGAGATAATGAAGAATATGAGGTTGTTTGTTTCACGGCGACCCAGATTCCCGATATTGAGAATCGAAGTTACCCCCCAGCACTGGCGGGAAAGTTCTATCCGAACGGTATTCCCATCTACCCCGAGGCAAAACTTCCTGAATTAATTAAAAGGTATAAAGTTGATGAGGCTGATTTGGCTTACAGTGATCTACCATATGAGTACGTCATGCGTTGCTCTGCCATAGTGAATGCCGCGGGGGCAGACTTTAGACTTTTGGGCCCGAAACACTCAATGATTGAATCAAAGAGACCTATAATTGCTGTGACTGCCGTAAGAACAGGTTGTGGCAAATCCCAAACATCCAGAGCGCTATTCAAGGCGTTGAAGTCTCAGGGATACAACATTGTTAGCATTCGTCACCCGATGCCCTATGGCAATCTGGAAGACCAGATTGTTCAACGCTTTAGTTCTTATGAAGACCTCGATAGGCAACATTGCACTATTGAAGAGAGAGAGGAATATGAACCCTACATCGATATGGGAGGGGTAGTTTATGCGGGTGTCGATTACCAAAAAATCCTCGATGAAGCAGAAAAGGAGGCGGATATAATCCTTTGGGATGGAGGTAACAATGATTTCTCATTCTATAAACCAGATTTGTACATAACAGTGACAGATCCACACAGACCCGGCCATGAGATATCCTATTATCCAGGTGAAGTTAATCTCAGGCTGGCAGACATCGTTATTGTTAATAAGGTTGATAGTGCAAAGGAAGAAGACATAGAATTGGTTGAAAGGAATACCAGAAAGGTTAATCCAAAAGCAAAAATTATCAGAACCCCTTCGCTCGTTTCATGCGAAAGACCAGAAACAATCAAAGGAAAAAGAGTGCTCGTTATTGAGGATGGACCAACCGTTACTCATGGAGGTATGAAGTATGGTGCCGCAACGGTAGTAGCAAAGAAGAACGGAGCGAAAGAAATCATTGATCCGCGACCTTATGCGGTAGGATCAATAGTTGATACATTCAAGAAGTATTCACATCTAACCAAGGTGCTGCCTGCAATGGGCTATGGCAAACAACAGACCAAAGAGCTTGAGCAAACGATAAACAGAAGCGATGCCGATATAGTCCTTTCCGGCACACCCATCGACCTCGGGAGGGTGATCGGTGTAAGCAAGCCGATGGAGAGAGTTCGATATGAAATGGGGAAGGAGTCTCTGGACAGACTCATGAAGGCCGTTGAAGAACCCTTAAAGAAAATAATTTCTCAAAAGAAATAGTGAGATTGCAATTTCTCCGGCACCTGATTTTTAGACAAAAAAAAAATTTTCCTTTTTTCTACTCCCAGATGGGTTGGCCTGTCAAACTAACCAGCTTTAGGTAAGTGTTGCGCAACTCCGCGGTGATCTTTCCTGGCTTTCCATCCCCAATTGGTCTTCCATCAATCTCCACAACAGGCACGACTTCTGTGGCTGTTCCAGTGACGAACACTTCATCTGAATTATAGAGGTCAAACAGTGAGATTGGAGTGACTCTTGCCTCATGCCCCTTTTTTCTGGCAAGCTCAATAACCGTAGCCCTTGTTATGCCTTTGAGGTTCCAAAGCGTGGGGGGAGTCTTAACGATTCCTTCCTTGACAGAAAAAATGTTTTCCCCCGAACCTTCGGATACGAGGCTGTGCTCGTACAAAAATAGGGCCTCATCCGCTCCAACTCTGTTTGCTTCGAGCTTTGCCAGTATGTTGTTTAGATAGTTGAGGGACTTTATGTTGGGGCTCAAACACTCCGGTGGGTTTCTTCGCCACTTTGTTGTCACTAACTTTAGTCCCTTGCCGGCTTGAGTCTCGTAGAGAGGAGTGAAGCTCTTAATCAAAATAATCACTGTCGAACCTTCATTGCAAACCTTGGGATCCAATCCAAAGTCGCCGATTCCCCGAGTTACCATGGGCCTTATGTATGCATCCCCCCGTATCTCGTTCCTTCTGCAGGTTTCAAGGACTGCTCCGATGAATTCTTTCTTGGTGAGGGGTATATCAAGCATTATTGCTTTGGCGGATTCCCATAGTCGATCTATGTGCTCTTTGAGCTTGAACACTCTCCCATTGTAGGCACGAATTCCCTCGAAAACTCCATCTCCATACAAAAATCCGTGATCGTAAGGAGAAATTCTGACGTTCTTCAGCTCCAGATAGTTGCCATTCACATAAACTATTTCTTTCATTAAGAGCTGTATCGGTGAATTATTACTTAATCTTTTCTTATCTTCCAAATGAGGTTTTTATGAAAGCTAAAAAAGAATTTATCGGTTCGCGGTGCTAAAAACAATTCAAAAAACTTAAAAGGGAGAGAGGAATATATATATTGTGTTCCAACAAAAAGATTATGAGGATAAGCTAAGAGAAATCGCTTCCATTGGTTGTGGCCACATAGCAACGAGACTTGCTAAGATGATTCATTGGAAGGTAGAGATAAGCTTGCCCTCAGTATGGGCCGAAAAGTCAAAGAGTGCGGAGGATGTCATCTCATTCCGGGGGAGAATGAAGCTTAAGTTTAGGAAGGGATTTGCAATTCGAAACGAATTTAGAGTGGAGAGGCGAGCAACGGATCAACTGATGCCTGCGGAAGAAATGAAGGGATTGGTGGTTCAAATAATGGAGGAAAAGACTGCTAAAAATTTGGTTCGTTTGCTTTTTAACAGGACCGTTGAAGAACTGGATGAAATAGACAAAACTGCCTTATTGAGGACTTTTAGTGACCTTGCAGCCTACATGACAAAAGCGGTGGGTGCACTCATTGAAGAAGCGATATCGATGGAGCCCGCAAAGATGACCGAGACCACTCTGCTGGCTGGAATTACAGACAGCATCAAAGAGCAAAGACAAGCTTTGGGCTGGATATACTTTTCTACTGTAAACATATATATAAAAGGAGAAGAGGGGATATCTTTTATTGTTATGCTACTTCCATTCTTTGATATAGCAAGAGTTCTGCCTTCGTCTTCATAAAAAAGTGCTTGGGTTAATCTAATTAATCAGGCACCCTCCAATAGAAATTTGCCAATAGCGAAGGCGAGTGGCCTGCCGGGTATGAAGAGATAAGCCAAGAATTGAATAGTTAAATGAGGTATAAGGAATTTGAGATAGTTAAGGCAGATTCATAAAAAAGGATATGAAAAATCTTTTATTGTGCTTTCTTTAGGTAGGGCATGCCATTTCTTTTGTTGGTTTCAACTGAGTAACCACTTGGTAGGTCACAGGGTGTGCCACTCTTAGGTAGTCTCTTGCTGAAGAAGTGTAGGCTTCGGACTTTCCCACTTCTCAATTTTATATCCATAGTATAGAGTGTATATTCACCATGCTTGAATGCCGTTGTTACTTTCTCTTCACTAGGCTTGAATGCCGTTATTACTTCTTTTGCTACAAGAGTTTCGGTCCTTACCACAGAGGGCATCATGCGTATCCGAGCGATGACTAGCTCAATGAGTTCGTTAACGCTTTCTCCTTCAAGCACTGCCACGTTATCATACGCTCCAGATGTGGTGGACGCTGCTTGAGTTCCTTTTATCTTGAGCAAAGCCCTCCTTACATTTTCTTCTTCTCCGATTGTTGTATTGATTAATACATAGGCCACGTAGGTCATTTCTACCACCTTGAGGGGTGTATGAGAATAGTAGTATATAAGATTAACATGTTCTCTTCCTCAACGTTTATATAAGAAATTGCCCTTAGAATGAACTTAAGGACTATGGTCGGGATCCTTTGTTTTTCGGTTTCTTTTCCCTCTTCTTGAAGTAAAAAAATCCAGCTGAGCAAATCGCTTCTCTGACCAATTTGCTTGTTTCTTCTTCGCTAGGATCGGCAAACTACTAATCAATATCTATAACTTGGTTTGAATTGACCCATTTAGCCTTCATATTTAGCCTTAACCTCTTCAACCACATCCTTTATACTCTCAATTCCCTCACAGCACTCGAAGGTTGCTGGACCTATGCACTCATAAAATGTTGTAAGCAAGAAAGCGAGGAAAGAGGGCCATTCTTTCTTGGGCACATTGGTTAGAGCTATGCCTTCCTTGACCTCAATGTTCTTGTTAAACCTGTTGTTGTATCCCTCAACAACTCCTTTTAGTATCTCCATGGAAGAATCACCAACGACCAATGCTGCATTGCTCATGAACATTAGCGTGATAAGCTCGTAGTTCTTGCCCACTTCTTCTTCCACTTTCTTGTTCAGGACTTTTGTCGCAGCAATTCCTGCTCTCTCTAGAGTTGACATGTCCTTTCCAATGAAAACTCCTCCAATCACCCTCCCTTCTGCATCTCTGAGAGGCTCTCCAGAGCAGGACATCATCAGCAATCCCTTGCCTTTGGTGAGCCATGGGATGGTCATTCCCGGAATATGCCCACCGCCCTTTATTCTGTCGATCATTGCTTTTAGCTTTTCCTCCCCATCAGGCACGCTCAAGAAGAACTT